>JAJFHI010000121.1 GCA_021775715.1 Hyphomicrobiaceae bacterium
CCCCAGGCCTCGGTGGTGTGTAGAACGGCTGTGCCACTGATGGACATCAGTGCAACGGCCGCGGTAGTGCCTGCCAAAAACTGGCGACGGTCAACGCTTTTCTGTCCGCCGGTCGTCGCCTTGGCAGAGCCATCCATTTTCGGATGTGCCATCGGTGTTTCCTCCTTCGTAAAGTCGCTTCTTCTTTCTCTTTATGTGGTGCCGACAGCCCGTTGGCTCTTCGTGGCTCTCAAGCTGTCGTCACGTACACTCCGCTTTTCGGCTTTGGTCTCGCTATTTGAAGCGGCCGTGTTTCTGTAAGACCTCGATGGCGTAGCCGTCCGGGTCATCAATAAAAAAGAACTTTGCGAGAAGGGTACCGTCACGGTGGAATTCCTTCACGTCTTTGGGGGTGAAACCCGCCGCTTTAAAGCGCGCGTGCTCTGCATCAACATCGCCGACGACGACAGCAAAGTGACCATAGGCGTCACCGTGATCGTAAGGCTCTGTTCGGCCCTTGTTGACAGTCAGCTCAACTTCAAATGGAGCTTCATCATTGCTCATGTAAACGAGCGTAAAGTCGTCAAAGTCGAGACGGTCTGCGATGTCGAGACCGAACGCGCGTTTGTAAAAATCGACGGATTTTTCTTCGTTGAGCACACGGATCATTGTGTGTATGGCCTTCGCCATGAATTCGCTCTCCTTTAGGTCCTGTCGGTTTGCCAATGTCGGCGGCGATCGGTCATTGTGACACCGCCCATTGCACCTGGCAGTTTAGCCCCTTGACAGTGTTCATGGCCAGATGTGTTGGCGAAATCATTGCGTAAAATGCACGTTTGTGGAGGGTCGCAAGATCGTGCCGCAGTTTGTCCGGCGCAAAAAATCGGTCGATGGCGTTAATCTCAGCGTTGCCAAAATTGCGAACAGGCGCCCGGTTGCGCATTCTGGTCTCGTCCCCTGCGTGAATTATGCCTGCTGAGCGTAACTTGGATGGTATGCAACGAAGGTAGTATTCAGCTACTACACGTCATCTGTTTTTTCCTGAGTCTGTCAGGACATGTTGGCGTGGATACTCTAAGCGTCCACCTGCTCGCGCGACTGTCCAAATGCCTTTGCGGCGGCAGCTTGCAGATCCCGCGTCGCGTCGGCGTCGTGCTGGACCTGTGCCACATACTTCAGGCAACTGCAGCGCAACAAAGATGCAAAGTTTCGGCACTCGCCGTGGATCTCGAGCACTTCGGAATGGAGCTTTGCTAGGAACTTCGCAACACTTACATTTTGCGTTGCAGCAATCTCGTCAAGGATTGCCCAGTACGCGCGCTCGAGCCGGATTGATGTGGAGTGGCCGGCAAGACGAACCGAACGCGTTTCGTTTTCGTAGTCGGCGGTCGCCTGGCCAGCAAAAATACGACACATAGCGGATTCCGTTCCCTTTTTGACCTGCGAAGCGATAAGCCCGCGGCATTTTTATTTTGTGAAACAGTCTACGCCTGAGATGCGCGAGCGAACAAGTCAAATGACGTGGAGGTTAACTGTCTAAGATACAGATAGGTCTTCAGCATATGACCGCCTCGATCAAAAATGGTCCGTCGTTGGCGAGCGACGCACGGAAGACATTGTTAAAGTCCTCAGCTGTGGTTACGCGCCGGGCATCGACCCCCATGCCGTTTGCCAGATGGACCCAATCCAGGTTTGGACGACCAAGGTCCATCATATCAGATGCGTTTCGGCCCGGATTATTGAAGCCCAGATTTGCCAGCTCCTGCCGCAATATCGCATACGCATTGTTAGCGTAGATGACGGTCGTGACATTGAGCTTTTCGCGTGCTTGGGTCCAAAGCCCCTGCGGGGTATACATCGCACTGCCGTCGGCTTGCAGGCAGATCACACGGCGGTTTGGACAGGCAACAGCAGCGCCTGTGGCAAGCGGTATGCCGATGCCGATTGCACCGCCCGTCAGCTGCAACCAATCGTGAGGTGCCGCGTTACGCGTTAAGGAGAAAAGATTGCGGCCTGAAGTCAGGCTCTCATCCGCGACAATGGCACCGTCGGGTAGCAGTGCACCGACCGACAGAGCGATCGCGTCGGGTGTAAGGTCACCTGTGGCGGGTGTTGGCATTGGTTGCGGATCGTCAGGCGCCGTTGATGTGTCTGCAAATGCGTTGGCAACGGCTTCAAGGGCGGCGACAACATTCTCATTTGCATCTGCAAGAACGGTGAGTTCGCAATCTTCTGAGACAAGTGAACTTGGTTGCCCAGGATAGGCAAAGAATGCGACCGGCAAGTCCGCTCCGACAAGAATAATATGTTTGTATTGCGCCAGTGCGGATAAAGCCTTGTCGATTGGATAGGGAATTGGTGTGATATGCGGGAGATGCTTGCCGCGTGACACGCGCGCGTTGAAAACCTGCCCAAGTAAATGCGCGCTGGTCGCCTTGGCGACCTTATCTGCATGGCGTAAACCGGGCTCAAGCGTTGCTGCTCCGGCCAACACAAGAGCGGTTGGTTCTCCCGTCTTCAGGATTGAGATAATGCGATCTATTGTTTTGTCTGGCACTGGATTGGGCGCGGCGGCTGGTGCAATTTCCCTCACACTTGCCCCGTCCGTCCAGGCTACATCGGCAGGCACGACAAGTGTTGCAACTTGCCCGGGCCATGAGTTGGCGGCTTCGATGGTAAGTGCTGTATCATTGCCGACGGTGGGCGCTGAACGTGCTGTTCTTACCCAGTTTGAAAACGGTTGTGCTACCGCTTCTACGTCGGCAGTCAAAGGCGCATTGAACGCTTTGTGGTAGGTGGCATGATCGCCGACGATGTTGACGATAGGTGATTTGGCGCGTTTAGCGTTGTGCAAGTTGGCCAACCCGTTTGCCAGACCAGGCCCACAATGCAGCAACGTCGCCGCCGGCTTTTCTGCCATGCGCGCATACCCATCGGCAGCGCCCGTTACGACGCCTTCAAACAACCCAAGGACGCAGTGCATTCCGGGTGTCCGATCGAGCGCCGCGACAAGTGCCATCTCAGATGTCCCGGGATTGGCAAAGCAGACGTCGATGCCGCTCAACATTAAAGTTTTAACGACACTGTCGGCACCGTTCATGCGCTTATCTCCTTTTGCAACCAACTGCCTAACTGTGACTAAGATCAAGGTTGTGAGAGAAAGTATAGCCCACAAAACTTCGTCATTCCCGGCTTGACCGAGAATCCAAGTGAGTTTCAGCGGATTGGTGGGTGGCGGTTTCTATAGATGGTTCAGGGTGCGGTGAGAAGTTTGTTTTGCCTCGCGGCTATTCCTCGCTGTCGCTCGGGCCTCCGATGGGTCGCTGCAACGCAGCGGGTCGTTGGTTATTTCGCTGCGGTTTTTCGCCTTCGCTGATAGCCGCTCAGGCGAACCGAGTTTTTGTGCTCCCCGGCCTGTAGCATAAACGTTGTCCTTGAACAGTTTGTCCGGAACACACATGCGTGGATGCCTGCAACCTGCCGAGTGAATACCGCAGTTGCCGTATCGCGAGACCGCTGTTGCTGCTTGCTCGAACTCCGCACATGGCGCCCGGGTGCGATGATGCGAGCGCCAAGCGAGTGTCTGAATCGTTCCCGGCCCCGTGCGGAGCCCGACCGAAGGGAGGAACAGCGTGAGCACAGAACTACTTTTGCGATGATGCGAGCGCCAAGCGAGTGTCTGAATCGTTCCTGGCCCCGTGCGGAGCACGACCGAAGGGAGGAACAGCGTGAGCACAGAACTACTTTTGCGATGATGCGAGCGGAGATTTAAGTGCCACTGCCGGTTCGTGTTTTCACGGGCAAACGCTGGAACGATCGCACGGCACGAGCGCCCAAAAAACTGGTGCTGCCGGAGAGATTCGAACTCTCGGCCTCTCCATTCATCACACTGACACTTTCGTGCCCGTCCACACAGCGGCGGCGTTTGTGCGCTGGACCATCCCTTCATCATAGATCCAAGACGACACCTGGTCGTCTCGATCCTTAGATGCCACCCGTCTGGCCTCTACACCTTCCCGGTTTGCACTGGGCTTGGCTCGGGATTGCCGTCGGCGCCAAATTGGATTGGTCCGGACGGTTTCCCCGAATTTGGGTGGTGTTGCCCCGACCGTTTCCGACCGGGCTGGCAAAATCTACCAATGGAGTGCTCTACCCCTGAGCTACGGCAGCTAATTTTTGCAACACAGAACCTAAATTGGGCCCCGCGAGGCCCAATTGGCGCGTGATTGCCACAACAGGCCTTCACGAGCTGGCGGGACACTGCCATAAGGCAACCTCAGGGGCAAGGCGTTGATTGGTGTAAGGAGGCGGGCCGTGACATCGGGTGAGACATCGAACAAAGACAAGGGACAATCCACGGTCCATCCGTCGTCCTCTGCGGCTACAAAACGCCAGGAACGGCTAGAGGCGGAGCTGCGCGCAAACCTGCAACGGCGCAAGGAACAAAGCCGCAATCGCAAGGCCAAACCAGCGGCTGGCGATGGCGGTGGTGGCGCTGACTGAGATGCTCGCGCGCCAAGACGTCACATGTGACAGCTGACGTGCGGTAGGCCTGCGCACCACCTAGGCATTAAGATATTCGCGGTGCGAATCAGCTCTGGGTAAACCGGACTATGAACTGGCGCAGACAGCGCCCTGCAAGGCAACGGAATAGACTATGGACCTCATCAAAGTCGTTGGTGGCAACCAGCTAAATGGCGTGATTCCGATCTCGGGCGCAAAGAACGCAGCGCTGCCGTTGATGATCGCCAGCTTGCTGACGGACGAGGGGTTAACGTTGAAAAACGTGCCGAACCTCGCCGACGTCAACATGCTGACGCGGATCCTGCGCAATCACGGTTGCGATCTGGCGGTTGATGGCAAACGTGCCGGTCGCGGTCCTATGCAGCTTGGCGACACGTTCCATCTGACGGCGCGTGAAATTGTCGACACGACGGCGCCCTATGACATGGTCTCGCGTATGCGGGCCAGCTTCTGGGTTCTTGGGCCGTTGCTTGCGCGAATGGGGACAGCGCGTGTTTCGCTGCCGGGTGGTTGTGCGATTGGAACGCGTCCGGTGGACCTGCACCTGAACGGTTTGAAGGAGTTGGGTGCGGACATCGAGATCGATGCTGGTTATGTCGTTGCCAATGCGCCGAAGGGCGGATTGGTCGGCGGCCGTGTCGTGTTCCCGAAAGTGTCCGTTGGCGCGACCATCAACGTCCTTTTGGCGGCTGTGCTGGCCAAGGGCGAGACGGTGATGGAGAATGCCGCCCGCGAACCTGAAGTTGGCGACTTGGCTGACTGTCTTGTAAAAATGGGCGCGAAAATTGATGGCATTGGCACGTCGACGCTGCACATCCAGGGACGCGATCGTTTGGATGCCGCGATTCATTCCGTGCTGCCTGACCGTATCGAAACCGGTACTTTCGCAATGATTGCGGCCGCGACCGGAGGCGATGTCACCCTTGAAGGAACACGCTACGACTTTTTGGCCAACGCATTCGATGCCTTGCGCCAAACGGGGGTGACGGTCGAGGACAAAGGCGACAGCATCCGCATTACTCGCAATGGTGGCGCAATTGAGCCGGTGTCCCTTGAGACCCAGCCGTTCCCGGGCTTCCCAACAGACTTGCAAGCCCAGATCATGGCGCTGGTAACGCGGGCGAGCGGCACCAGTGTCATCCGCGAGACGATTTTCGAAAACCGCTTTATGCACGTCCAGGAACTGGCGCGGCTTGGTGCAGATATTCACCTCCATAGTGATTCCGCCACCGTCAAAGGTGTTGCGACTCTAACGGGCGCACCTGTTATGGCGACAGATCTGAGGGCGTCCGTGTCGTTGGTGATCGCCGGTCTTATGGCAGAAGGTGAAACAACCATTTCACGGGTTTACCATCTTGACCGTGGTTTCGAGCGCCTGGAAGAAAAGCTGACACGTTGCGGGGCAGACATTACGCGCGTTTCGCCGGGTTGATCGGCCAACTGTCCGGAGCGGCAAATCGGCCTTGATCGGCCGCTTAGTTGCACGCCAGGCCGCTGCCCGCTATCACTCCGCCAACTGGCCACTGAGCCGTGGATGCTTAGATTACGTACAACACGTCGCACGTTGAGAATTGGGCACCAAATGACAGATATTAAACTTGTCGCGTTGGACGGGGAAGACCTGGCCGTCATGTCAGCGCATGTCCAGGATGCCGTGGTGCGTGTTGGCGAACTGACATTTCAGCCGGGAGACAAACGGTTTGTTGCGGTGATGCGCCGCTTTGATTGGTTGAATGCTGAAACCTCTGGCACCAAAAAAGACTTCGTCCGGCGCCAAACGGGTTTGCGAATTGACCAGGTGGAACGTGCGCAGGTGACGGGATTTGATCCAACAGACGGCGATCGTGTTCTATCTTTGTTGGCGGTGTCGTTTGAAGAGACAACAGCGCCAGCGGGAATTGTCACCCTGCACTTTTCCGGTGACACGGCAATCGCCCTACACGTTGGCTATATCGAGGCCGAGCTCAAAGACCTTGGGGCTGCTTGGACGACCAAAAATCGACCTGACCACCCGGATGAAGAAGCGACCTGACAAAAGGCGGGCACGGGAATGTGCCCTGAAATAAAGACATGGCCAAACGGCTTATAGCAAGCAGCTCGGACTTCGACGCGGAATTCGCGGAAATGCTTTCGGAAAAACGCGAGGTCTCGGCTGACGTCGATGACGCCGTCACCGACATTATTAGTGCTGTCCGCAGCGACGGTGACGCGGCGCTCATCCGCTTATCGGAAAAGTTTGATAATGTTGATTTAGGTGCGCTGGGTCTGCGTGTGACAGCTGATGAAATCACCACGGCTGTAGCTAACTGTGATGACGAAACGCTGGCGGCTTTGAAGCTTGCGCACGACCGTATTGCGACCCATCACGCCCGCCAGTTGCCAAAGGACGACCACTACAAAGATGCCGTCGGTGTCGAACTTGGCTCGCGCTGGACGGCCGTGGAGTCGGTCGGCCTTTATGTGCCGGGTGGAACGGCATCGTATCCAAGTTCAGTTTTGATGAATGCAGTACCGGCAAAGGTCGCTGGTGTTCCGCGCATCGTCATGGTTGTGCCCTCACCGGGTGGAGAGCTCAATCCGATCGTTTTGGTGGCGGCCCACATTGCAGGTGTTGAAGAGATTTACCGTGTCGGCGGTGCGCAAGCGATAGCAGCGCTGGCGTATGGCACGCAAACCATCGCACCAGTTGTGAAGATCGTTGGGCCTGGCAATGCTTACGTTGCAGCCGCCAAGCGGCAGGTCTTTGGCACCGTCGGTATTGACAGTATCGCTGGTCCTTCCGAAGTTCTCGTGATTGCCGATGCGAATAACAACCCGAACTGGGTGGCGGCCGATTTGCTGGCGCAGGCTGAGCATGACACGGCAGCACAATCGATTTTGATGACGGATGACGCGAGCTTTGCCGATGCCGTCGATGCAGCCGTGTCCAAACAGCTTACCAGCCTGTCGCGTGCCAATATCGCAGGCGAAAGTTGGAACGTGTTCGGACGCATCATTGTGCTTGATAGTTTGGATGAGGCTCCTGCCTTGGCAGATCGCATCGCCGCGGAACACCTTGAGATCCTGTGCCCCGATGCCGACGCCATGGCGGCGCGTATTCGCAATGCTGGTGCGATTTTTCTCGGGGCACATACACCGGAAGTTATCGGTGATTACGTCTCAGGCTCAAATCACGTTCTGCCAACGGCGCGCAGTGCGCGGTTTTCGTCAGGTCTTGGAACCTTGGATTTCATGAAGCGTACTTCTATTTTACGAATGGACACTGACTCTTTGGAGGCAATCGGGCCGGCGGCCATGCGGTTGGCAGAGGTTGAAGGCCTGGATGCGCACCGCCGGTCTGTTGCGATCCGATTGGCTGATGGGTCGTAGGGCGCGCCATGACAGATACCTCAGCTGATGAGAATACAACGTCACGCCTAATCGATATTCAACTCGACCAAGCGTCGATAGGTCATGTCAGTGCCAATATCGATCACGAACGCGAAGTCGCTATATTCGACATTCTCGAAGGCAACCAGTTTACAATTGTGGGTCGTGATGATGGTCCCTACAAGCTGGCGCTGTCGGTCGTTGAGACGCGATTGGTGCTCGCCATTACCACCGAGAATGACGAAGAGGTCGTCACGCATCTGCTTTCACTGACCCCATTTAAACGCATCATCAAAGACTATTTCGCAGTTTGCGAAACCTACTACAGCGCAATTAAAACCGCGCCGCCGTCGAGTATCCAAGCCATCGATATGGGCCGTCGCGGACTGCATGACGATGGCAGCCGCGTTCTGATCGAGCGGCTTGAGGGCAAGGTTGAAATTGATTTTGATACAGCACGGCGTCTGTTTACGCTGATCGCTGCGTTGCATTTGAAGGGCTGAGGTGGGTGGCTTCGAGCGGTGAGTTGCCAACGGCTGTGTTGTTCGCCTGCGCGATGAATGCGATCCGCTCGCCCATGGCTGCTGCAATTTGCAAACACCTGTTGGGCCCTAACGTCTACGTTGAATCCGCTGGCGTGCGCGCTGGCGAGCCCGATCCGTTCGTCGTCGCAGTGATGGATGAAATTGGAATAGATGTCTCGGCGCACAAGCCTCAGACAATCGAAGATATGCACGACACGTCGTTTGATCTTATCGTGACGCTGTCGCCGGAGGCACACCACCAGGCGTTGGAACTAACGCGGACAATGGCCGTCGATGTCGAGTATTGGCCAACGCTTGATGCATCGTTGATGGTGCAGCAGGGCAGCCGCGACCAGATTCTTGATGGCTATCGAACCGTGCGCGATCAACTTTTCCAACGCATCAGAAAACGCTTTGACCTCGAAGGCGGCCCGACAGTTTAGGCATTTCAGATTACTTGCTTCGCCTGTTGCGATTTTTCGGTGCCGAGATACCAGGTGTCCTGTAGGCCAACACCTTTGATCTCAATGGCGCCGCGCGGCTCGAATTGGAATTGAACATTCAATGTCGCATGGCAGTTTGCGCAGACGAGAATGCGGCCCGGGGCACTTTTGTTCTCTAGCCGTGCTGCCAGGTTAACGGCATCTCCCCAGACGTCATAGGTGAACTTGCGCGTGCCGATCACGCCCGCCATGACAGGTCCTGACGCAATGCCAACGCGCATGTTAAGCGGCAGGCCTGTTTCTTTGCGAACTTTGGCAACGGTTAGCAACATGTCTTGGCCCATGCGCGCCAGCCGTTCCAAGTGGTCGTCCGCAGGCTCGGGAATGCCAGACGCAACCATGTAGGCGTCACCAATTGTTTTGATTTTCTCAACGCCATGTTGTGCCGCCAGGGCATCGAACTGCGACACAAGGTTGTTGAGAACATCGACGACCTTTGCCGCACCCATCTCTCGCGCCATGGCAACAAAACCAGAAATGTCGGCAAATAGAATGGACGCGCTGTCGAAGTTGTCGGCGATCGCTTCACCGGGATTGGCCTTTAAGCGCTCGGCAATCTTATCGGGCAGAATGTTGCGCAAAAGTGCGTCGTTCTCTGCCTTTGCGCTTTCGAACAGACTGAACGCGTAATAGACGCAGCCCGCGATGAGCCCCATGGTTGTGACGGCTGCCTGTGTGTAGATGTTCCACCGCATCTCAGGGTCCGTATCAATCAAGGCATTAGACGTTGGAAAATTGGCCTCGATATATAAGTGCAAAACAAGCGCGACAATGATGACTGGCACAATGATGCGCCAGCGCTTTAGACCAAACACGACAAACGGAGCTGCCCCCATGACGAACAACTGGAGGTGAAGGCCAGCGTCATGTCCGAGGTACATTGAGAAGATAGTGAGTGCGACGTACTCCGATATCAGGATCACGAAGCCACCGAGCAGCTCATTGATCCGGTGTGATAACGGCACGGCAACGGCTGTCACGATAAGCGCTAAGTTGAGCAGGATCAGTGGTTCGTATTTGTCGTAATCAAGAAAGCTATGCTGGATGGCATAGATGAACGTCGTCACCGCGATAAGATACGCGATGAAGTTCATGATCATCAGGCGCCGTTTGGTCTCGGGATCATATCCTGCAGTGCCGGCTTCAGAGAGCCAGGTCAATACACCCGCCAGCCCACGCACAACCGGCAGGTGGCGCAGCGCGCCAAGCCCGTCTGTAAGTGGCTTGAGAAAGGATCGGGTCCCAAACATTGGTCAGGTAGCCTTCGTTGAAGCTAGTTGTCTGCAAGTCTATCGGTGACAAACTATCGTACATACGAACGCCGATGCCACCCATCACGGCAGCCGGGATCTAGATATCCTTAAGCTTTCCTAATCTGTTCCGGAGGGAATTGGCAAATATGTTTTTTCCCAAACGCGAACAGACCAGCGTCCTAACGGTCAGCCGTGATTTCCAGTTCGTCAATGTTGCAAACGATCTCGCGGCCAGACCGCTTCAATGCGCCGTTGCTCTCAAGTAGCGATAATGCTGTGTTGACCTTCGGCCGGCTGGCGCCGATTAACAGTGCCAACTCAGTTTGTGACATTGTGAATGGGATTGTGACCGTGCCTTCTGCCTCGTCACCTGCTTTGGCTTGAGCTGCGGCCAAGAAGAACCGCGCCAGCCGCACCTCAATCGGGTAGAGCGCGATGGCTTCCAACTGCTGGTCGGCCTCGCGGATGCGGCGGCACAAAAACAACAACATGGCCTCTGAGATCTCAGGATGTGTTTCAATCAGGCGCAGGAACGAGGACTTGGTCAGCGTGTAGGCCGTGGTCTTGTTGACGGCTGTGGCATCTGCGGTGCGTGCGTCGCCGTCCAACATGGCGATCTCACCGAACAGGGCACCGGGTTCGGCGTGGGCAAATGACAGCTCTCGGCCTTCCGCCGTCAGCACCGACAACCTGACCCGGCCATGGGTGACAAGGTAGATTTCCCGTCCCGCGTCGCCACGGCCGAATATCACCTGGCTCGCCGAGAAACTCACCTCACGCATTTCCGCCGCAACGGCCGCACAGCCGGCCTCGTCGAGGCCCGAGAACACGGGCGTTTTAGCGAGTAGGGCCACCAACTCAGGATTTGTCGTCATAGAACTGCCACCCTTCAGATTTTTTCAGATATAGGACTCATGCGCGCGCCCATTGCAATGGGTTTATGTCCTCTTGCTTTTCGCCATGAGGCTTTGCATGCTCCGCGCACACACGCGATTTTGCCGCTCAGGCTTGAGGATAGAATGGCACT
>JAJFHI010000122.1 GCA_021775715.1 Hyphomicrobiaceae bacterium
GGATCGGGGTAGCGTGCCTCGATCTGCTTGCCCAACTGATCGACGGTTTCCTTGGCGAGCGCTGCGTTAACACCGGAAAAATCCCCGTCGGCAATCTGCTCGGAGAATTGCATGATGTTTTTGCCATCCTCGATGAGGCCGTTGGCAAAAGCCTGATCGTCTTCGCTGAGCACGTTATCCGCAACATGTTCTTTAAATGCTTCCGTGACGAGTTGCTGCTCGTCTTTGTTCAACGTCTCCATGACATTGGCGAGGGGTGACGCGTCCGCCGCCAGCGTGGTTGCAGGGACCAGCGCCCAAAGCCAGGCGGTACAGACAAAGACAATCGGCGTGGGCAACCTGAAGAGCACGGATCTATCGAGCGCAAAATAAAATAAGTTTCTATAACGTGGCCTCATGGTCTCGGCCTCCGGTAGAAATGAATGCAATAATTGTGCACCAGCAGCTTGCGCTCACGCAATAGAAATCCGTACTAATCTAACTTTTCGTTATCGGGTCAGAAACTCGTTTGGCCTCGCGTCCAACGGGAATTAATGACAACAGTTTTTATAAGATTACGATTGTGCGGCTGGCCTTTTAGTTAAAGTCGTTCAGGCGGTCAGTCGAAGGGGAAAGATGTTATCACCGCCGCAACGCAAATCGATGTGTTCCCAAACAGATCGCATTTCAGTTGACCTCGCCGGCATGCCAACCTCTGTCTGTCTCATAGGCCATGATGGGGAACACTTGACAGAAGCGCCCGCTTCGGCGCCAGCCCCCATGGCCGGTTATGGCCCATCGCGTCTGATGTGCAATGTCCACTCTTAGATGCAGTTCTGTAATTCCATGATGCAACTGCCAGAGCTAATTTACGGGTGCCGCCATGTCCGCTTTCTCTGCAAAGGGGCTCTCTGATGGATCGAATTGGTGCAAGCTGCCTACGGTCAGTATAGGCCCAACGCGTCTATCGAGATCGGGCACCAATCATTCTACGGAAACGAGAAAGGATCAAACGAAAGACGTTCGAGAAGCGACGCTTGCAATACAGAAAAGCAGCCACATAATCTAGACAACCAGACGAGCTCGATACTCCGTTAAATCAGGCGCCTATCTGTTACAATTTATATGACGACGCACAAGTCTGTCTCATAGGCCAGGACGGGGAACACGAGCAGCAGCTATGAACAGGCGGGATACCGTGACTGCTGCGGCGTGAAACACAGCCACCTTGTCCATTATCGCGCTGTACACGAGTTAACGTGACAATGCCCTCGCCAGATAGAACTTCATTCTTACCTTGAAGAAAATTCGTAATTCGCGACCCTGTTTTGATGCTTGAGATGCGACCGATATCTTGATATTCCCTGACGGACAGAGGTCTCAAATGAGCGAAGCACTACAACCAGGTTCGGCGATCGTTGTCGGTGGTTCCATCGGCGGCCTTGTTACGGGGCTGTATTTGCTCAAAGCAGGATGGGATGTCCAAGTCTACGAGCGTGTTCCTGCCGAACTCTCTGGAAGAGGCGCTGGCATCGTCACTCATGACGCGTTGTTCGCTGCGCTCGAAGGCGTTGGCATCGACACAACCATTGAGTTGGGAATTCGCGTTCCAGGCAGGCGAACATTTGACCGCAACGGACGCGCTAATGGCGCACATGAACTCGACCAGATGCTGACTTCGTGGGGGCGAGTTTTTGAAGTTTTGCACGGAGCGTTCCCCGAAAACCGATACCATCTTGGAAAACAATTCTCACGTTGCGAGGACGATGGGAAGAAAGTCGTCGGTCACTTCGAAGATGGCTCGAAGGTGACAGGCGATCTGTTAATCGCAGCTGATGGCTTTCGCTCGCAAACGCGAGCCCAATTCGAACCTGACTGCGAACCCGAATATGCCGGTTATATTGCCTGGCGGGGCCTGGTTCAGGAAAACGAACTTTCGGACCAGGTCCTGCACGAGATGTTTCCTTATTTCACCTTTTGTCTACCTCCCGGTGAACAGATCTTGGGCTACCCTGTGGCAGGGAACGGAAACAATATTGAGCCAGGACACAGGCGTTACAATTTCGTATGGTATCGTCCAGCTGATGCGGCCAATCGGCTGCAATGGCTGCTTACCGATATTGATGGGAATTGCAACGGTGTTTCTATAGCGCCGAACCGCATTCGGCCCGCAGTGATAACGGACATGCGAACCGCAGCCGACCGTCTGCTTGCCCCTCAATTTGCGGAGCTCATAACCAAAACGAAAGAACCATTTATTCAGCCCATTTACGATTTGGGGGTTTCAAATATGGCGTACGGTCGGGTAGCAATTCTCGGAGACGCTGCATTTGTTGCGCGACCTCATGTAGGAATGGGAGTTACGAAGGCTGCGACCGATGCTGTCTGCCTGGCAAAATGTCTTTCTAACGGGGTTGATATCGAAACATCGTTGAAAACTTTTGAACGGTTGCGATTGCCGATTGGCCAAAAAATAGTTCAGCGCGCTCGACATCTCGGCGCCTATATGCAGGCTCAACAAAAAACCGACGAAGAAATGCGGCTTGCTGAAAAACACAGAACCCCAGCCGCCGTCATGACTGAGACGGCAACAGTTGACTTTCTGGATACTCCCGCAAAATGGAATAACAAATAAGGAAAGTGGCATGGCACGCCTGACAGATACGATCACAGTCGGTGAATTTTCCTTAAAGAACCGAATATTTATGGCCCCCCTTACTCGATGCCGAGCCGGTGACGGTGACGTGCCAGTCCCAATAAATGTCGAATATTATCGACAGCGTGCAAGTGCCGGTCTGATCGTCACTGAAGCCACCAATATTAGCCAGATGTCCTGTGCTTTTGAGCACGCTCCTGGGATTTATTCCGACGCCCAGGTTGCCGGCTGGAAACCCGTTGCCGACGCGGTTCACGCAAATGATGGACGAATTTTCGTGCAACTTTGGCATTGCGGTCGTGTCGGTTCCTCCGCGATCTTGGGGGGACAGGATCCAATCGGGCCCTCAGCCGTCAATGATGATCTCGGTGCACTTCAGGTGTACGGCCTTATGGCTAACGGGGTCTACGCGCAGATCGCAGCCACGCCATCACGAGCAATGACTGTGGACGAGATCAAATCAACCATCGAGGAATACCGGATGGGTGCAGCCAACGCGATCAACGCGGGTTTTGATGGAGTCGAGTTACATGCGGCCAACGGTTATCTCATCCACCAATTCTTATCGCCAACCATGAACATTCGCGACGACAGCTATGGCGGATCGGTCGAAAATAGGGGTCGGTTTTTACGTGACATTTTGGAGGCGTTATCGGGCGTCATTCCGATGTCCAGAGTCGGTGTGCGCATTTCACCATTTGCGGCTTACAACAACACGCGTGATCCTGATCCCGTGGAAACCTACAGTTATGTTTGTAGGATGTTGGATGAAATGGGCGTTGTTTATACGCATATCGCCGATACAAATGCTTGGCCAGCAGAGCCCGATATGGATGAAATCCTAGCTATTGTTCGACCCAACTACTCCGGCATCGTTATCGGCAATGCGGGAATGACACCGCAACAGGCTGAGCAACGAGTCGGGTCTGGTGATCTTGATGCCGTCGCCTTCGGCCGGATGTTTATCAGCAATCCCGATCTGCCCGAGCGGATTGCACAACAAGGTCCCTATAACGACTTACGGTATGTGGGATTCTATGGCGGCACTGCCGATGGCTATACCGACTATCCATTCCTGGACGAGTAAGACGATGTAGAAACGCGTGTCAACTAAACCCGATACTTTTCGTCCGCACGCTCTCATTTTGACTGTTCCCCGTCATCACCTATGAGACAGACTGAGGTGCTTTACTAAGGGAGATTTTCTGTCCCATCTTCGCTCCTTGAGGGGCTACGATGTCCCAGAAACTACCCTTACTGATTCACGCTAATCTGTCCGGTTGGTGATGACGGCATACAGACCTGCCGGTTGCTTTCGGAACAGCGCCAGCAAAGCAAAGTGCAACCAAATTCAGCTCATCACTGAACGTATCGATGACACGGATCGGATTGTTCTCGCCGACCCAGTCTTCCAGACAGTCCGGCAACAACGTCGCCTGTTGGCGACCCGCACCCTCAATAAACCGCTTCATCTGACCCTCCATCACAAAAGGATACAGAAATCATAACAGCGTTCGCGTTTTTATACAGCCAGGGTCATTATGCGAAATTTGCAGTTGAGTACAATACGACGGCTGCACCTCCAACAGCGGCAATCTCGCTTGTTGGCTTTCAGCTCGTACCTCGACAGCGGCCTTAGCATGCTCCTCGCGCGTGTTCGGGGGACTCAGACGCTGATTTCAAGCGCAATTGCCATAACAACCTCCAGTATCAATCCCTCGCTTGCCTCCCCCACCAACCCTGCTACCCTCCGGCTCCAACAACAAAACAAACCCGCAACAAACCTGAGGATTTGCCTATGGGCGACATATTGAAAGAAGTGCTGGCGGCGAACGAAGCTTATGCAAAAGACTTCGGCGACAAGGCAAATCTGGCGATGCCTCCGGCGCGCAAGTTTGCGGTGCTGACCTGCATGGATGCGCGCCTTGATCCCGCGAAGTTTGCAGGCCTCGCCGAAGGTGACGCGCACGTCATCCGCAATGCGGGCGGCCGCGCCAGCGATGATGCAATTCGTTCGCTCGTGATTTCACATAAACTGCTCGGCACCAATGAATGGTTCGTCATCCATCACACCGACTGCGGCATGGAAACGTTCACTGACGAGATCATGCGCGACCTGCTGGCCAGCAGTCTTGATACCGCGACGATTGACGAGAACGGCTGGCGTGATGTCGGCAAGGGTCCCGGTTCACACGAAGGTCAGTTTGTTGATTGGCTCACGATCAAAGACCTAAAAGAGAGCGTGCAGACGGACGTTGCGCGCATCAAGGCTCACTCGCTGGTTTCTAAAGACATCCCCGTGCACGGCTACATCTACGACTGCAAGTCCGGTAGATTGGAAAAAGTGAGCGCGTAACAACTCCACCGCTGGCTAGTTTTCGCAGGTGGTCTAAAGCGCGCCGTGTTGTTCCAGCTCCGCGTTGGGTGTTGTCACGCTAACTCACCCAACCAGCTGGACCCATGTGCTAACGATATCCGATGAGCAGTTCTTTCTATCGTCGCCATTGCTTCCCGATCGCTGTGATCCAGCAAGCAGTTTGGCTGTACTTTCGCTTTCCTCTGAGCCTGCGCGATGTCGAAGATATGTTGGCCCAACGCGTCTATCGAGATCGGGCACCAATCATTCCGGTTTTGTGGAAAAAGCGGCTGTGACACCGATTGTCTGCAATGGCGCACCCAGCGCAGGCATTTCGGTGCATGCGGGCAGAGGGACAGAAAGAGGGACCGTAACGTTCGGGTCAAAAAAACACAACGCGATTTCAACATCTTATAACAGAGTTCGAATCCCACACCCTCCGCCAGCACATACTTTCCACATAAAAATCCGACTGGCTCTTGCAACTTCACCCCAGCGCATTTCAATTTATGTGACTACGCACAGCGACCGACATCAGCGCTTATAGAACATTTTGGAGTCATTGCATAAAAGAGTGTTTTGGGCTCATCGTCACCAATCAGGAGTGAACGATGGGACACCCAACAGAACGCAACCAGGAAGCCGCAGAGCGCGCGGTGAAAGACATCCGTCGCAAGACACGCAAACGGTATTCATCTGAAGAGAAGATACGGATTGTCCTTGCAGGGCTGCGCGGTGAGCACAGCGTCGCCTCCTACTCGATCGAGCGGAACGGTGTTAGACTGCCGCTCTGGCAAGCCAAACGGGGAATGTTGGATGATAAACGCGACTGGAGCCTTCCGACCGGGCTCGGATTATCAGATAAAGGAAACCCGCGTGACACAGCGTACTCAGGACTATCGGGAACTCCTGCCCTATCTGAGATGCCCGGCGTGCGGCGATCATCGCCTCAAGCCCGCCCCATCAAGGGATCGGCCGAGGGTTTCAAGCATCGCGTTGTCGGACGAGGCGCTGGAATGCGAGGCCTGTGCCGAATCCTATCCCGTCTCGGTTGAAGGCATCCCGTTGATGTGGAGTGTTGGATTGCGGGCCGTTCTCGTTGAGGGCGACGCGATGGATGCTCCTGACTCGCATTCGACATTGGCGTCGAATGTCGAAGTCTACGACGAGATTTCAGATCATTACATCCAGTTCATCCGGCAGGATATCCAAAGCAAGTCGCGTATCCTGGCGGCGTTCGATACGGTCGACGCGGCCCCCGGCAACGATGAGCGAGGTCAGCGGCTCCATGTCGATTTCGGATGCGGCCCTGGAAATGTTCTGATCTGGAGCGAGGACTGGGCCAAGGAGCGCAACTGTCGGCGCATCGGGCTCGATGTCAGTATTCGCAACCTGCAGAACGTGCTCAAACGCACCGACGCCTTAGTGGTCCTCGGTGACGCGACCTGCATGCCGTTCAGAGACGGGATTGCGTCGGTCGTTTCGGAGGCGTCCGTGCTTCACCATATAATGGACTGGAAGGCGGTCATTTCGGAAACTTGTAGGATCAGCAACGAGAATGCTGTGATACTGCTTGACAACGAGCCGTCGAAAGAGGGGCTCGACTGGGGGTGGCTTGCCCGGACAGTGTTCGAATCCCGGTTCGTCTACTACTGGTTTCTCTCGTATTTCTCTCCCAAACACAGGAATTTCCGCAATCCACGTCTTGCCAAGCTCAACTACTATGAGGCGGAGTGCCACAATCAACCCGGACTAGGCTTTGATCCGGACGAGATCGAGTGCACATTTGAAGCATCTGGTTTTCGAGCTAGGATTCTCCGGCGCTGCGGTGCCGTTCTGGAAACAGGATCGGGGACGAACTCCTACAAGACCAACATCCTGCTCGCGTTGAGCGGCAAGAACTGGAAAGATCCGCGCTACGGAATCCTGACCATGGTTGCGCGGCCAGCTTTGGCGGACAGGAAGGATAGCACGCGGAAACTCATTGGTTGAGTACGACGGCGCCAAACTGAACCACTACCGGCTGACGCCGGTAGGTTTACGTTTTGGGGCTGGACAGGGGAACACACGTGGACCAATTCAGCTGGGGAAGATCACTGCGTCAACCACCAGACACTCGGCCGCCACCTGGAAAAATAAGAAACACTGCGCCTCCGGCGAGGGTACCCAAGATGCTTGTCACAGATACCAGGGCGCCTAGTGCTGTGCCCTGTTCGAACGGCACGCCGACGGTTTGAAACAGCAATGCGAAGCTCACCTCGCGGACTCCGACACCTCCGAGCGACAGGGGTAGCATTGTAATTATCCATACCGCGGGAACGAACACGAGATAGGCCCAGTCCGGAGCGGTTATGCCGATGGCATGACCGAGTAGCCAGGCGCTCAATACGGCCAGACCGTGTACGACAAGCGACAACGCTATGGCCACGGCTACTGTCCGAACATCGGCAAAGGCAAACTGCAAACCGCGCAGCGTGTCGGCGGTGGCAGTGCGTATCTTCAGCCAACCAACCGCGGGCGCGCCTTGGATTTGTGGGCGTGCGAACCGCTCCAGAGGTGGAATGAGCACGTGCATCAATGGCACTGCTATGAACGCTCCTAGACAGAACACGAGCGTCGGCCACATAAACCCGGTGTCTTCGCGGAGGCTTGCGATAGCGACGATCCCGGGAAGGGCGAGAAGGCCAATTGACAGGGTCCCATAAATGCGGTCCGCAAAGAGACTAGCGAGGACGCGGTCTATTGATGTCCGGCTGCTGGATTTCAGCATCAGACCGCGTACGACATCACCACCATGCGCGGAAGGAAGCCCGAGCGCTGTGACCTGGCTGATCAGCGTGATTCGTACTGCCTCGAGGAGCGGGACGTTCGCGCCGGCGTGCTCCAGCATTAGATGCCAGCGCCAGGCTGCAATGGGAATGCCCGCCAGCATGAGCAGACTTGCGACCGTGACCGTTAGCCCGTCTATTCGACTGACAACGTGGGCGATTTTGTTGAGGTCAAGCGTGAGCGCAAGTACAGCGACGATAGTGAGGGCGACCGCCAGCCGAACGACGATTGTAATGGGCCGCATGCCTTATTAATGCTCCTTGCCGAAGCGCCCGTTAGTGGGCGGTGGCCCACCTTGGTATTGGTTTTGAGCGCGGCGCGCACGGTAATGTCTAGATTGGATCCTGGCGTTGTTGTTAGGCGAAGGCTGCTTGTTGTGCAAGCCTACCGTCTAATCACACGCCCCCAGCGACTAAGGGCTTGCTTCTTTTTCGCCTGTATTTTGTGCGCGAACCGCGCCCAAGACCAAACTTCATTGCGCGTCGAAGCATAGGAGATATGAATCATGAACGAGCGCACGACTTAGGCGTCCGTTCGTAATACGTGTAAAAAGTTATAGTATGCTCCAGGGGCGTTGATTGTCGAACAGATTGGATCACCCATTGGCCGAAAATGAACGCCTGCGTCCCTCGTAGAACTCCTGCGGGCTTGAGGGAGGCTCGTTGCCAAAACCCAGAAGCCGACGCGTTTCGGATGACAGGTCTGGCTTAGCACCCACGGATCGCGGCAGATCGATTTGTTGTCGAATGAAAGGAAGGGTGTATACGTGGTTCACCGCACGTCGCACATTTGATGTCGTGTTCACGCCGCCAGAATGATAGAGCATGCAGTCCAACACGAGGAACGATCCCGCTTGGCAAACGACAGGCTGTGACAGGGAATGGACGACCGCTTCTGACGGAAAAATTTCCATCTTGTGTGAACCAGGTATAACAATCGTCGCCCCATTCTCCATTGTGAACGGCTCGACGCAGTAGAGCGCATTTATTGCCAGTGGTCGGCTTGATACAAAATGCTGATAGGGCAGATCGCGATGGAATGCCCCCTGATTGTAGTTCTCTCTACTTCCCGGATTGATGATTCCGTTTTGCTGATTGAGAACAAATGCGCCGTCACAATGCCTACCTCTGAATACCAGTGCTGCCAGCGCCAGAATATTTGCGTTTGAGGCCAACTCGACGAATTCATCATCATACAATAGCGGGGCACGGATGGTGTTGTGTTCCTCCAGTCTGCGCAAAACGTTGTGACCGCCATGAAGTTCGGCTTGCGTTTCAAGAGCCGAATTGAACGCCTCGCTGATTATATTCTGTTTCTCGGCAGAATATCCGCTTTCAACGACCGCAAATCCGACTAGTTGCAGTTTTTCGAAGGTCTGATCAAGATCTGTGCCCTGAGCGACCCGTTCCTTAATACCGTAACTGCGAAAAGTTGATCCAGTCATTCAGAAAACTCCCATCTGGTTAGTGAACCTACCTTGAAATTAGATCAGCAAAGCAGATCGTACGATAACCCTCTCGGTTCAGACGTTCAGCGACGCTGAACTGCGAACGCGGATGCGTCGCAACGACCAACGCATCATCAATGTCAGGCGAAACGTCCAATAATTTTCTTACGGGCTTCCCCAGATCACGAGCACCAACAACTTCATCAACGACCAGTTCGGACACCCGTTGCCAGAATGCTGGTGCATAGCCCCTTATCAGCGCCGCCATTTCACCGGCGCCGAAGATACGCACCGAACCGGTTACGTCTGTGCGCATGTTTAACGAATCCTCCAAACGGGACCAGGCTTCGAGATATGCTGTCAAAGCTCCCAACCGCTGAAGAGACAACGGATCCGACGCCGTCTTCCGTGCTTCCGGCGCGGATGCTTGTGCATTGCTGTCTAGCTTTAGAACGAAATATTGAAAGTCGCCAATCATTGCCGGGCAATCGCCTGCACGCTCAAGCGACAGGCCGGCGCCATCGGCAATTCGCTGAAACGCCTGCCGCGGAAAAGAGTAGATATGATCCTGAAACAGCAGTTCAAGATTAGGCGGTTCGGACCGTGGGCATATTACAATAACCTGGCCATCGCCGGCAACCTGTGCAGCCGCAGAACGAAGAAATTCTCTGGCGTCGACAGAGTGTTCAATGACATTGATTGAGAACACCAGATCGAACGGCTCCATGGGTATCTTCAGATCCTCAGCAAAGCCGTGCTGGACTTCAATTTGCCGATTACCTATCTGATGCTGCACGAGTTGTTGTGCGGCCTCAAGACCTCTAAACTTACAGTCGGGCCATTCCTGAGCTAATGCCATCAATGTGTTGCCAGAACCGCATCCGATCTCCAGAACGCTGGTCGGCCTGCCACGGCCCAGCAATTCGATGATGAACCGCGCATAGGCGTTGTTTCGAAGGTCTGTTTCGCGATTGTTCGAAAGCCCCAAGTCATAGGCGCCATCGTAGAAGCGTCGGACATCCTCATTGCTCAATCTGGTCCGATGGACCACCAGTCCGCATGTCTCACAGGCTGCCTTTTTGATCGGCTGTTGCGAAATCCGGCCATCGCTTAGGACTGACGTCACATGATGCGGCAACGGCAGATTGGACAGAGTGCCGGCACAGCCAGGGCATTGTTGCTGCCAGTCTTGTACGTTCATCGAAGACCCCAAAATAGAAAAAACACTACGCCGCCGGTTGACGAACTCGTACCTGCTTGACGATCTCGCCAATTACATAGCGGCTCACTTTGCCGCCCATTTGCTCGTGAATTTTACGGATGCTCAGATCATAATTGAGGATTGGCGGCATCACAACAATCCCAAACGCCCGCATTCATCGCTCAACTACCGGCCACCGGCACCAGAAGTTATCATCCCGTTGCAACGAGAGGCCTCAATGAACTAACATTCAAACCGGACCAGCCGAAGGGGGCAAGTCAGGATGCGGATCACAAGAATCGCGGTAGCCTGGACCAACCACAGAGGATGAATTTGGAAAGCAACCTCGAACATCCCCTGTAGGGAGACGAAATGATAGAGCACATAGAACAGTGTCAGACTGGTTGCCACACGCATACCCCAGGCGGCTGGCTTCAGAAGCTGGTTCAGAATCTTGAGCTTCTCAGTGTATCGCTCGTCTGGCCGACAATTCCAGCGCTGGCACGAGTGGACAGCAATACGCCACGCGGTTCTGGCGTCATAATTTGAACTCTCCAACACCGAAACCCGTCTTTCCGTAGCCATTGCCATTATAGAACATGAGGGTAGACCCGCCGGCGTTCACGACGGCAGGATAGCATTGGGCGTCCGAGTCCCAGCTTTCAGCGGAAGGACCGAGGAGATCGGATGATTCCCGCCGCCAAGCTCCGTCATTGCCGGTGCGAAGCGAACAACCGATCCTATAGCTCGCACGACGAATAGAATAAAGCAGTATCGGCCGGTCACCATGTCGCCAAAGCCATGGCCGGGATAGTCCATATTCGCCTTCTTCTAGACCAATGAAGTTGCCCCCCTTCGGATGCCAATCGATGCCGTCGGCTGAGTGCGCTTCGGTCAGCACATGGTGCATGTTCTTCTCATTGACGCCTCCGGCCCGACTGGTCCCGTAGATCATGTTCCAATCGCTCGAAGAGGAGGCATCGGGCGGTGTGACGTAGGGGTAGCTGAGGGTGTAATGGTCGAACTGACTGCGGTCCAGCAACGGTCCGTTGGAGACCCGCTCAAAATGCGCGCCTGTTCCGTCCCGCGAAATCGCAAGCCCTATGGCATTGCGGAATGGCACATCTGCGGACTTGTTCCAGCCCATGTAGTACATCCATAACTCGCCGCCAATCCGGTGGACCGATCCGATGGAAATGCCGCGATCGTCAAATGTCCCGATCTCGCCGGGCTCCAGGCAGGGCCGTTCGGAAAAACCGACGACACGGCGTGGCTCATGTGGATTGAGGTCGACATAGCCGACGCTGCCGCGGTTGTTTTCATCGCGGGCAACTATGAAAACGCGCAATTGATCCGGCTCAAGCAGGATCGGCGCGGGATAGGCTGCGTGGCTCACCATCCAGGAGGGGCCGTCCTCGGCGGAAAAAACATGGCCGAGACGATGCGCTCTCATAGACTAAAACCCCTTAAGGCGGGAACTCGGCACTTTTGCAAGCTTACCAGCTTCAGCCGAAACCACGCCCTCGTCGGGAATGTCCTTGGTAAGGATTGCTCCGGAACCTATGACGCACCGCTCCCCGATGGAGATGTGATCGTTAGTTGTCGAGTTCACACCCATGAAGCTGCGTGCGCCAATCTTGACGCCACCGGATATGACGACATGCGAGCTTATGAAAGCAAAGTCGCCGATCGTGGCATGATGGCCAATATGATTGCCGCTCCACAGCGTGACGCCGTTTCCGATGCGGACGAACGGCTGGATTGTGTTGTCCTCGAGAATGAAGGCGTTCCAACCGTGATTTAGGTCAGAGAAGACCGTTGCGCGGGAAGAGACGTAACTTGTCAGCCGATAGCCCATCTCCATCATGGCTTCGCACTTTTCCTGGCGCAGTGCGTTGACGCGTGAATAACCGACAGCGATGAAGCCGTCGTGCGATTCACTTGGGAAGGCCGCTGCAATCTCCTCCATCGCAAGCAGTGGCCGGCCACAGAAACAGTCGCCGGTTAAGTTGGCGCCATCCACTGCAAACGCGGCTACGCTCCGCTCGGTGTCGTGCGTAAAATAGAATGCTGCTATTTCTGCCAGCTCTCCGGAGCCGAATATTATGATCTGTTTGCTGTTTTCGCCTGTCATGTGTGTTCTCTCGCCCGCATTGATAGTGTCAAACTTTCGGTTCTCTATAGGCGTAGACGGTGCTCTCGTAGAGTCCGTAGTCGTTTCGGACGGTGAAATGGCGCGACATGACGCGCATGACTAATCCGACCAACTCATCGAAGGAGGGATGGAAGAGCTGCTCGCTTTTCCAGTCCACGCAATCAGACATCACGTTGAAGGCCAAGCCAACGCGGGCATGGGCTGCCACGCGAGTCAAAAGCTTCTCCGCATAGTCCAGCATCTCGTCATGGCTCAGGGTTTCGCGCCTCGTAAAGATGCCATTCATAATCACGTAGTCGAAGGAGGGGATGCTTGCATCGGCGGTCTCATCAAGAAGGTCGGCACAATGAATGGTGACGTCGGGAAAGCCCCGGCGCGCTGCTTCGACGAATTCAGGAGAGATATCTAGACCTTCGTAGCGGATGTGGGTGAGGCCCTCGCGATCAATATGCTCCTTCATGTCTGCCAGACCGCAGCCGAAATCCAGCAAGGTCACCAGATTGGCCGTTTGTGGCAGGAGACCAAGCATGACTCGGTAACGGCGTGCTGCACTTTCCGGCGAATTCCAGTCGACCGCGTTAGCGCCTGTGCCATGTTCGGCAAGGCAGTGCTCGTAGTGCCGCACAATGTCCATATACCCTGCGGTCATGAGGACGCCTCAACGTCACTACGAGCCAGATTCTCGGCTGCTGCTGGCGGCTTGTCGGGTCCGTCTCCGTCATGGATCTGAGGTCTATAGACCTCACGGATCGTGGCCATGGGGCGCTGCTTCACTTCCACGAAGATCTTGGCGATGTAGATCGCCATGACGCCGTTGAAGAAGAGGATGAGGCCACCCATCAATAGCTGGGTTGCGATCAGCGATGTCCACCCCGTAGCACCGGTGTCAAAAAAGAGCTTTTGACAGATCACATAGACAAAGAAAATGAACGCAACAAAGCAGAGCGCGATGCCTGCCACGGAGATCGTCTGAAGGGGCCGCGTGGAAAAGGCGGTGACAGCATTGATGAAGATGCTGGCCAGCCTACCAATTGAATAAGTGGTCGGACTCGTATCCATTTTGTTCACGGGCGAGGGTAGCTGGACGAAACCAACCATGTGCCAGACGCCGGCGAGGAAGAGTTCGCGCTCGCCATACTCCAGCATCGCATCGAGATAACGCCGAGAGAGAAGGCGCGCAGTAATGACGTTTTCAGGGAAGTGCGCGTCCGAGAGAAAGTTCAAAACCTTATAGAACACGAACCGCCAGAAACGATAAATCGGCCCGCGCTTGCGAGCGCTCTGGACGCCATATACGACATCGCAATCCCGGCCTTGCATCATTTCATAAAACAGTGCGATCCACTCGGGTTCTTCTTCCAAGTCGCTGTCGCAAATAAAAATGTAATCGCCTGTCGCAGCCTTCAGACCGGTCATCAAAGCACGATGCTGACCAAAGTTTCTCGATAGGTCAATTACCTTGACCTTCGGATCCTGGTCTGCCAGCCGTTTTGCCACGGCGAGCGATCCGTCCGGCGAGCCGTCATTCACCAACACGATCTCATAATCGTCGGTGATTTTGGTGATGGTGGCAACCGTGCGGGTGTAGAGCTCCTCGATGTGGGGCTCGCTGCGATAAAGCGGCGTAACGAGTGAAATCCGCATAGCTGCAATCCTTGGTATTGCAGGCAGCACCCTGCAGGTCGCACTGTTCTGGTTTAAGGGGCGTAGGCAACGCTGGAATAATCACGTCGCTCATACACGTTCGTCCAGACGCAAACAAGGGAGGTCGGAAATAAGCCTGAACATCGAAGAAATCGGACAAGGCTAGCCGAGGTGATATGCGCGGCTCCAGGCCCTTTGGTCAGGATTCTGGGTGTTTATGGAACTGGGGTCTCGAACATCGCACTGCGATCGCTGCTGGTCTTTAGATAATCGCGGGCATCGGGCCCGACTGCCATGAGCAAATCGATGATACTCACTCCGTGTTCGAAGGGGTGACAGTCCTGGTCATATGTCGGGTAGCCGGAATAATTGGCGTAGCGAAGCTCAATGCCAGCGGCCTTGAAATCGGCCGAATCAATGTAGGATTTTGCAGCAGGTCCCGAAAGATAAGTTGTTGCATTCAGTGCCTTGCAAATCTCGATGAGGCGATCGGTAGGCGTTACGGCTGTGCGCGGAACGATGTCCGAATTCACGAGCGGGGTCGTGATCTCAAGGCGTTCACAAAGTGCTTCAAGTAAGTGCCGATTGACCGCAGAGAGCTGATCCACTCCGGCGACGCGATCATAGGCATCACGAAGCATGTCGCGACAATCCGCAAAGAACGGTGCTTGGGCATAGGCGTGCTGGATCGTCGACCAGTGTTTTGAAGCCCAACGCTTGTCGGAGATACGAATTTCGCAGATCGGGGCCTCATAACGCCCCTTGCTCTCAACCGGGAGGGTGAGCCATGTCAGCTCTCCTCGGGCGACAATACGATTGCGATTTCGCCAGTCGCGCCGCGTGAATTGAACCTCATCGTAGATCACAAATTCATCGGCCGAATTCAAGAGATCAAAATATCCCTTCCACGGAACATAGTTCGACTGCAGGATAACAAGCGTTTTTGCCATTTCAGATCGGGCCACCTTTATCGGCTGACGAGCTCTCTCCGATGACATTCCGCAAAGTGTCGATGACGTAATTCTGCTGATCTTTCGGCAGCCCAGGATAGAATGGCAAGCTGAGAGTCTCTCGACCCCATTGAAGTGCGAAGGGACAACGTTCCACCGTTTCTGGATGGTGCTTTGCATAATAGTGTAATTCAGGCAGTGCCCGGTAATTGACCGTGACAGAAATGCCGGCTGCGTTCAGGCTGGCGATGACCTCGTCACGCCGCCCGCCTGCCACGCCTACGGTGTAGAGGTGCCAGGCGCTTCTTCCACCGGAGACCGGCATGGGTCGCCTCAGTGGCGTATCATCAAGCCCTTCGTCGTAGCGCCGAGCCAACTCCTCGCGCTCCTCCAGCCGGGTATCGATCGTCTCGATCTGGCGGGGCAAGAGTGCGGCCAGCAGGTCAGGCAGGTTCGCCTTGAGGCCCAAACGCATCATATCCCAGTGGTTATAGGTTCCACCCTTGAAGCGATCGGCGGCAATGGCCGACATGCCGTGGGTGCGGGTTTCGCGCGTGATTTCGTAAAGGCCGCCTGAGGAGAAGATGATGGCGCCCCCTTCCCCACAAGTAACGTTCTTGGTTGCGTAGAACGAGAAGACGGCGGCATCAGAAAAGCGACCCGGCCTGTAGCCATTTAAACGGCCCTCGAAACAGTGGGCGCAATCCTCGACGATTGCGATATGGTGGCCAGTCGGCGCGACCTTGTCGACCGCAGCACGGAGCTTCTCGATATCGACCATCTGGCCGTAGAGATGGACCGGCATGACGGCCTTCGTGCGCGGTGTAATGGCGGCGGAGACGGCAGCGGGTGTGACGAGAAGCGTCTCTGGATCGACATCCACAAGCACGGCCTTGGCGCCGACAAGCTCCGCAACATTTGCACTGGCGACAAATGTCATCGCTGGAACGATAACCTCGTCGCCAGGACCGATGCCAAGGGCCAGAAGAAGTGCAGTTGCGCCATTGGTCCAGCTGTTGGTCAACAGAGTGTGCGGAACGTCGAAATAGGAGCAAAGCCGCTCTTCCACCGAGCGGCTCACAGCGCCTGTTGTTAGAAAGGGTGTCGCGAGTACGCTGGCGACCGAGTCCGCATCCTCAGCGCTCAAAGTATGACGGTAGAAGTCTACGTTCATAACCTAGTGTCCCGTTCCGAAGTCCGCCAGAATTCGAATTCCTGCCGCCTGGGTAACTATTGTGCGATCGCATGTTTCGCGTGCATGCTTGTTTAGATAAAGCGCCGATAATCGAACGTATCTACGATCTCGGGCAACTCGTCGAAGAACCGGCGTTTCGGTTCCCATCCAAGGGCTCTCAGCCGGCTGTCGTCGAGGCTATAACGAACGTCCTGTCCGGATCGGTCACCGATTGGATGCCAGGCCTTTTCCTCAGGCACATCAAGATGCTTTGCGATCGCGCGCAGCACTTCAATATTGCGAAGTTCGATATTGCTGCCGACGTTGTATATTTGGTTGGGCGCGCCCTTCTCTATCACCGTCAGTACGGCATCCACGGTGTCGTCGACATGAAGCCATGAGCGAATGTAACTGCCATCACCATGCATGATGGCCGGCAGGCCACGACGCATACGCCACGCTGACTTCGGGATGAGCTTTTCGGGGTACTGATGGCATCCATAATTGTTGGTCGGGCGCACAATTCTCCACGGCACGTCATAGGTTCGCCCCCAGCTCTTGACTAGCATGTCGGCAGACGCCTTTGTTGCCGAATAGGGATTGGAAGGTATTAGCTTGTCGTTTTCGGAATGTTGTCCGGCCGTTATGTCTCCATAAACTTCGTCAGTCGAAATTTGGACGAAGAGCGGGCGCTCGGCTTCTTGCTTAGAGCGGACGAGCTCCAACAGATTCTGAACTCCAAGAAAATTCGTCTCGCAGAATTTGCGGTTTGAGGTGATCGCATTGTCGACGTGGCTTTCCGCTGCAAAGTTTACCAAGGCGTCGCATTCCGGCAAAAAGTTCAATGTCGCAATGTCTGTTTGGAAATGGATGTAGTTTTCGTGCGCGTCGAACTCTGCCTTGATCCTAAGGTCTGCGGCATAACTAACGTTATCGTAGTTTTTTACGAAGCATCCTAGCTCGAGGCAACGCCGAACGAAGTGCTTGCCGATAAAGCCCAAGCCACCTGTGACGATGATGATGTTGTACTTGTCCATGTCGCTCCTCGATTACGTGGGGCTGCCGGCAAGCAGGCTGACCTGCGAGGGCTTCGGAGGGTGCTGTCACCGCAAATCTCGCGGCGCAATCAGTTCATTGCGATCGTTACACAATGCGTGAAGGGTACGCGCAACAGATCGTGGTACACGACGCTTTCAACCTCAGAAAACTGAGTTGCCAAAAGTTCGCGGTAAACTTCCGGTGCCCGGACGCTTTGACCGGAATCAGCTTCGGCCATTTTTCGTGCGATCCAATGCTGACCATTTACGAATCCAGGATCGACCGCGATAAGCCTTCCTCCCGGTGCCAGAAGATTGTGAGCTAAAACAGCGAGTTCGCGCACACGGTCATCGCCTAAATGATGCAGCAGGCCCAGGCAGAGGATGCGGTCATATCCCGTCTCGGTGAACTGTGCTGCATCGGCAAAGTCGCCGCAGTGGAATCGGCCCTTGGCGCCGTGGGCATTACGGGCTGCTAAAATATGGTCCTCATTTCGGTCGATGCCGACATAGTCCACCCGCCCCAGATACGGCAGCACGTCGCCATGTCCGCAGCCGAGATCGAGAACCGATAGTCCAGGCGAGAGAGAGAACGTTTCGTGAGCCAACCGCTTTCGCGCGCGAACCGAACCCAAGGCTTTCTGGTAGAATTCGTAGACAGCAGAAATCTGCGTCAGCCGATAGATGCCCTGCGTGATTTCAGTCAATGCTCGTTCACCCCTCTCCGCAATTCATCGGCGTGGCATAGCGTAAAGATCATGGGAGTTGCAAGAGCTGCCGGGATACGACGCAGAACTCCAGCGACGGTCCAGGCCAATCCGCCGTTTGTAGCGATCCTCGCGATCAGACCCGCTTGACGCTCTCTGAACCTTGAGTCTGTACGAGCACGGATGAAAAACCGTTCCATAACACCGCCGCTAAACGTGCAGGACAGGCTATTGCGCGTTGCCAGGCGTCGAACGCGACGTGCGGTAATGAAATTCACGGTATCCCAGACGCGTTGTTCCCGAGCGAAGGTGGCCGGAAAAAACCATTTCGTTATTTGCGGGGCAAACGGGACCAGTGGGATACCAAGGTGGGGCTCATAGGGAAATGCGTAATTGGGACAAAGGTGGGTCATCTTTCCGTGTGGAGAAAGGACATGGGCCAGGGCCACCATGGCGTCGTCCAGTGCCATAACATGTTCCATCACATTAACGGAGAAGATCAGGTCGAAACGACCATGGACTCCGGGTTCCAACTGCTCGGCGCGAAGGGGGAGAAGTTCAGGCCTAATTCGTAATGGGAGCGCTTCGGAAATGGCGACTGACATGGCGGGCATAAATCCAAAGCCACCCTCTTCGCCCGGTTCAATTCCGAATACCTCATACCCGAGGGATTTTAGATAGGCCGTCAGAACCCCGACCCCGGCGCCGACTTCTAGAATTCGCTGCCCGCCGGTGAGATGTGGTTTAATCAGGTCCAGTCCAACCTGCGCTTCGTTCAGATAGCTATTGAGGTGGGCTTCAAACTCGGCCGCCTGCCATTTACCGGACGCCAGCTCGCTTGCGCGCTGAGCGATTCTTTCACAATCAAGCTCGGCGATAAAAGCGCTAAGGGAGGTGCTCGATGGCATCCGCCGATCGTTAGGCGGGTTGCTCGGTTGCGTTGACGTGTTCGGCATGGATCATCCAGAGCCTCGATCGAAGAAGGCCATTACCAGCTCCGAAGACGGTCTATCCTTTGGGAATTCGGCTTATGAGATCTCCTCCTGAGCCTACAAGAATAGTGCCCGAAGAAGCTCGCGATGACAAGTGCCGCAGAACGGCTGCTCAATGGTGGATCAGCTCTCAGCCGCTGCCTGTTGCTGATACTCGGCCGTCTGCTTCCTCAAGGGACCGTCCAGTAAACCGGTGCGGGGGGCGGACTATTCGTGCTTCATGAAAACCGCCAAGTATCAACGGCAACCAGACGGACGTTCCATGGCCAACGTCACCTTGTTCAGTTGATGTGGGCTCCAACCCGACTCGAATCAGCACTTCGTCGGACACTTGCAGCCTTACATTCGAGCCGCGCAAGATCCAAGCAGAATCGAGAAGAAGGCAAGGCACGGTGGACAAGGACTTGGCGGCCAAATTCTCGCTCCCACGGGTCCCGCCCAACAACCAAGGTTGGGACACAGAGACCCCTCCAACTGCGAATACCAGCCCCCGCGATATCCCGGCGAGATCAATCATCGGATAGCCCCGCCTGAATCCAAGTTTTTTGAGTTCTGAACCGAGAGTCTGAATCGAATCCGATCGCTTTTTGTAGACGTAGAGTTTGGATCGCAACCCGGCAGGTCCCATTTCAGTTGGCGTTGCTTGTAGCAAAGATCCATCGGTTAACGCCTTGGCCGCTCCATGCTGGTGCCAAACCTATCGATAGCGGACTAAGCGCCGTTCTTGCAATTTGAGTTGAGTTCCGCCGATGCATAATAAGGATGAGAGAGCTCATCCAGACAAAGAATGCCGCATGGTTCATTTTCCTGGCGTAACCGCCCAAATGCTCGAACGGAAATATGAACGTGCAGACCAAAAACAGTACGGCTTCTGCAAGGCACCTGTTTCCCTCCCTTGAGAAAAAGTAGGACCGCCAATCTCGCAGCAGGCACCACACGATAGCTGCCAACGGGACCGAGATCGTCAATTGTTTGTATTTGTTTGAGTGTGATGCGGAAAACTTTGCAAAACCCGGGAACATTATTTAGGCCACCACGAACACGGCACCCAGAAAAACAACCCCCATCAGCACAAACGAATCGGCGTTTTTCGCTTTATCCGGTACGGCAAAACATAACAGCGTAATAAAAAACGTCCCTGCGACTGTCGAGCCCCAAAATCATGTGCCCTTTCGATCAGAGTTTCTGTCACGGGTGGTCGCCTCTGACTGACAAGAGAAAGCTGGTTTTCTTCGACTAAGTCCACCGAACGCTCGATGGCGCCCGTTTTATCGGAAGAAGAGCGTTGAAGACTGAGTTGATGAAGTTCGTCGAAACCGGTAAAGCATGTGTTTCGCAGACCTGCTGACCGTCAAATCGCCGTTTCGTTTCAACGTAGTGCCGCGATCATTTACGTCGGGCAACGCAAGGATAGTATGAAAAGATGTTTGATAGAATTGCTATGAGGGTTCCCAGATGGTTGGGGACATCATCGTTCGTATTCCTGCTCTTAATCGCTTCACTATTGGTCGCGACATTGGGATCGGCGAAACTTGCAGACAGTAAGTATCTGAGCGGTGTCTATTGGTTCTTTTTCGTTTCACTGATGCTCGTCCTGGTCCTGACCTCAATTCCGAAGGTCGGTCAGTTCGTTACCGATCGGCTCAACGCATTTGCGAAAACCTTGTGGCGGCGAGGGAGCTTCAGATCGAATGTCATTGAGGAGATGCCGAAGTTTGCGATGATCAGGATCGCGTTCGGGATTTTCATGATCGAGCGAGCGTTTTGGATTTTATACTACATGTTCCCTGCAGACTGGGCATCGCCGTTGGTTAGCGCAGTTGCAATCCTGAATCTAATCGCCGCGTGTCTGGTGGCTCTTGGTCTTTTCACTCAGCCTGCCATGACGTATCTGATTTTTGTGCAGTGGCAGACAGGTGATGCGATCCTGGGGACGTCGACGCTTGGTAATGACATTGGTGCAATGCTTGCCATCCTGTTGATCGTGGCCAACGCGGGTGCGCATTTATCGATCGACGGTTGGTTGCGACGGCGAACAGGGATGCTGGGGCGGTTCGTGTCAGCGACGTACTTTGATCGAGGGTTACCCGCCACCAATGCTTTGCAGATCGTTAAATTTCTGATGCTCACGGCCTATTGGTGCGTCTGCGTTTACTCATTGATGATGCATCTGAAGGAATCGGCCTGGATGAACGGCAGTGCTGGTCCCTTGTTGTTGACCAACAATTTCATGAGCCTATTCCAAGCGGAGTTTCAGCACTTCTTTGAACTGGGGCCATGGGCGGTTCTGATTGGGAAGGTGTCACTGTGGGCGATGTTGCCGTGGTATCTCGTCGTTTTACCATTTGTGTTGCTGGGCGGATGGTGGCGAACCTACGTTATTGCCTGGGGTTTGTTGTTCTTCACACTCAGCTTGTTTGTTCTTCAACTCGGTTGGTTGGCGGAGTTCGAGTTTTTGTTCTTTGCCGGACTTTTTTGGCAGAAGGCCTTTCTGGGACCACAAAGATCGCTGCAAATTGCCTACGATGATCGGTGCAACCTATGTGACCGCACCATTAACGTCGTCAAATTCTGCGACATCTTCGGACGAACCGAGTTGAAACCGGTTTCCAAAAATGCAGATTGGCTTGCGCAGAATGGAATAGAACCAGCCGCTGCCATGGCGGATTTGCACGGGGTCGAAGTCAACCGTGACGATCACGTCACAAAGGGGTATGAGTTCTACCTGACCCTCTCTCGAACCATTTTTCTGCTGACGCCTGCCTATCCGGTATTGCTTCTCGGCAGATGGATTGGGCTGGGTCCGACGATGTATCGTTACATCGCTGATCGGCGAACCTCGCTGTTCGGAGTGTGCGAACTTCCGACATCAAAACCACAGATGGCGATTGATAACGGAGGCAAGGAACCCCCGGTGGAAGTTGCGAAACGAGACGCGATTGTTCCTGTCGCGGCTCATTGCATTGCCCTGGCCCTGATTTATCTGCTTCTTATACCAATCCCCGCGTTAAATTGGACAGGCCTGCCACTACCCAGAGACATGAGAATGACATCGCTGCATGCTCAAGGGGCAGCGCACATATACGGCATGACGCCAATTGACGTCTTCAACAAGACTGACCTGAGGATGGCCGAGAATTGGTTCACACTCAACCGGCTCGACGGTGAGGGCCAGGAGACACTGTTGCCCGTTTTCAACCCAGATGGTTCTCGCCGTGCGATGCATAAGTCAGACATGCTTTACTACGGTACGACCGTACGTTTCCGACGCGCGACCATCGGGAAGAAGGGCTGTTTCTTCAAACGATATAATAGCTTGATCAGAAAGATCGCGAGCTATTACGACGATTCACAAACAGGGGGAGAAGCGACATTCGTATACCGACAATACCACCAGTTACTTCCCAACGTGGACAAGTTGGTTCAGGGAAACTATGTAGCCAACAGCGTCGATGAGGTGTGCGTTGTTCAATTCAAGTCGAAAGGTTGAGGCAGCATATGATCAAAAGTACTGCCCCAAGAGAGGCCGTCGCCCTTAAAAGGGTTAATGCGAATTTCAGACCAATTCATTCGAAACATCAGGGCCAGGTGGGTTGACGTCCAAATTACATCATATCTTTTCACACGTTCTACGAACGGCGTCTGCTTGTGTTTATGGTGGCCCACGGTAGAGAAGTCCAAAAGCGGAAATCTCAGCACAATGAGTCAGTAACTTCTTAGCTGTCTAAGCCATCGATGGATGGGTTGGGCTGATGTCCGGTTAGTACAAACGCTACCGCAATGCGCTGCGGCATGCGATGATTTTCGATAACCGCAATGTCACAAATGCATAAGTTTTTGTTGAGACCGCCGCGTGAGTCTTGGCATGTCCGCATTTGCGAACTTCGGTTGAGATGACCATGGATCATGTTGCACTTGCTTGCGGCAGGTATTGGCCCATCGTGTCTATCCGGTCCACGTGCGCCGTGTCCACATTGGACAACAACGGACATGGGCAGTGCAAATTCAAAGTGACCGGATGGCGCCAACTTTTGACATAGAAACATTCATCAGCTTAAGCGCGGTTTCTTAAAAGCTGGCCCATTATTTTGGGGCTGGACAATGAGCGGAATCCTCCAGTAATGGAAATCGCCATCTGTCTCACATTATGTGACGACGAACACCTCACGCCAGCCGACATCTACCACGGACGCGGACAGGCGATTCTATTGCAGCGTGAAAAAACGAAAAGGAGCACTATGAAACTTCGACGCTTGCAGCACGCCAACGTTGCTGCTTAACTTCAACCAGATGTGCCGAAGCCTCCGTTAACGGCAACCGACATCTGTCTCAAATTATGTGTCGACGAAAAACTAATAAGCTGTTTAAAGAACGCGGAATATAATGCAAAAGATACGGTGGACTGCAACGCACTTCCCAGTTTCTAAAAGCTTCGCATTCAGCGCTTCGCTTTTTGCACTTTTCACCTTGACGCTTGCGGTGTTGGCCCTTTTTGGACATGAAGCGCGAGTGGTCAAGTCTTCCGATTTGGTGTTCAGCTCTGCATACCATGCTCTGCTAGGTTATGCGGTATCAATACTGATGTGGGTAACGGGAACAGCAGCTGTTCTGCCTTTCTTGCGTTCATCAGCAGACCGCTTTCCAGCGGCGGCGCTCGCAGGTTTTATTGTTTCACTGCCAATTACTGCAATCTTTGTTATTCTCTCTCTAATTTTCTCAGGCACTGTGCTCTGGTTGTCAGCGATAGTTCTGATTTTTAATGTAGTGTCTTTTGTCCTAGTCCCATTAACATTGCGAGAACTCCAGTTCGTTGTGCGTTGTTGCACAGGACTACTCCCATTTTCTATGTTCTTTGGTGTCTGGCTTGGATTAGATCTGCATGGCCCAACCGAGACTGAACCGGGACCGACAATTGGAGATTTAACTTTTTACGCATCTGCGATCTGGAGCCTTGAACTTCAAGCGTGGCCGTTAAGAAACCTGGGTGCGCTCAATGAGGTTTATGTTCCGCCGTGGAATCAGCTCTGGTCGGCCGTAGGAGCAATTTTACTGCGGCATCTTGGGATTGAGCCACACCTATTCTTGGCAAGTGGCGGAGGGAGTGCGTACATCCTAAATGTAGGTATCGCTATTTCTCTATTCTTCTACAATTCAAGCCGGCAACTCAGCGGATTGGCCGTAGTTGCGTTGATCTTGGCTGGCATCAGTGCAAGTTGGCACCCTTCTTGGACAGTGGGTAGTATTCCAGTTATTCATGCTGTGCCGTTAGCATTGGCAGCTACGTATTGGCTGGTGCACCGACCATCGATGTTGGTTCCAACGATTTTCCTTACTTTTGCAGCACTAATAGGAACAGCGCTCAGCAAAGTCACTATGGCGCTATTTGTAGTGGCAATAGCGTTTTTCTCAATCGTCCCTCGAATGCAGGAATTGTCCAAGCGACAATTATTTGTGATTATGGTGGTCGGTGCCGTCGCGTGTCTGTACGGAGCGTGGATGCTCAATAGTTATCTTTGGTTTTATATTCATAAGCTTGGGCCAGAGACCTATCTTCATAATCTCAACGGCTTACCATTCTGGCCAATGGGAGTGCTCTATTTACTTCGTGAAGCTGGTTACGCCACCTGCGGAGTGCTTGCTGTCAGATTACTGCCATTGCGAATTTCCTTGGCTCTGGCAGTAGCTCTTGCCGCTGGCTTGATCTACCCGTGGATTTTCCGTATTGACGCGATAGTGGCGCTCCTGGTTGCTGTTCTACTGATTGTGAGGCAGAGTCAGGCAAACTCCCTACAACTAATTTTACTGGCCGTGGCGCTGGCACTTGCAGCGCCTGCGAGCCTATTCGGTGATTATGTCGGTGGTAACTTATGGTTGGTCTGGCCGATTGCAATTTCTGGACTGACCTTGGTGGCTCTGGCAAGTCGCAAGCCTGATTTTCGTGCCTACGAACGCTCTCCTAAATTGTTATGGCCGTGGATAAGCGTTACATTTTGCTTTTGCGTTACCCTTGTGTTTATTGCCACCGGTCACCTTGCAGTCACAAATCGAGAACGCGTGGAGCAGGCTGAGCTGACGCCAATGGTTAGAGATATTTGGCAGTCGGTTCGGGAAAAGACACCCAAAAACGCGCTCATATTCACCGATCAGGTGTCAGAAAAATTTTCATTGGTGGGTGGCTATAATACTTATGCATTTGCCGGTCAGCGGCAAATATACTTATCAAACATCTGGGGCACGCTAGCGTTAACACGCGACGTAGACCAGCGACGGAACATACTGCGCCTGAATCGATCTATATTATCTGGACAGACGCATCCCGTTGAACTAGCTGACACTTCGAAATATTCAACGTTTTTTGCAGTCGTTGACAATAGTCGAATTGTTCCTATGGGCTGGCACTTAGTCCATAGAAACAGTGTTTACGCACTCTATCGAATAGAGTCTAAACCGCCCTCGTAAAGACGTTTAGCCAGCGATGCCAAAACGGCCTAGTCATGACCCAATCCTATGTCCAGCGTCAAAATCATGTGCCAATTTTTGCTAGAATTTCTGTAAGCGTCCGATCTGCACCGCCTTACGCGACCTGACCTTCCCAGTCATGATGTCCGTCTAGATTTAATCGGGCAGGAACCTAATGGCATCAAGATCGAGAAGTTCACGTCGGCGATGGAGCGATACCTTTGAGAAGCGCGTTGTCGCCGAAGCGAGCCGTCCGGGTTTGACGGTGGCACAGATTGCCCATCGCTACGATCTTGATGCAGGACGGATATCGAACTGGAAGAAGAAGTTCAGTTCCGTCGGGATTCTGGTGCCGGTGGAAGTCACACCTGATGATGACAACATGTCAATGTCAGCCGATCGATCGCCGTCCTGCATCGAGATCGACCTACCTTGGGGCACGAGGGTACGGTGTCATGCAAACGCAAACACCGAGCTGGTCGCTGACATCATTGCCGCTATACGATCGAAGCGATGATCCCGATTCCGGCAAGCACGAAAGTTTGGATCGCGTCGGGCGTGACGGACATGCGCAAGAGCTTCAACGGCCTGAGCATGCTGATCCAGGACGCGTTGGAGCAAGATCCATTCTCAGGCCATTTGTTTGTCTTTCGTAACCGTCCGTGTATCCCGTCATTGCCTATGAGACAGACTGAGGTTCTTTACTTAGGGAGGTTTTCTGGCTCATCGTGATCCAATGAGGGATGACGAATGACAAAGAGACCTGAGCCGCGTGAGACGGCCGAGAGACATGTAAAGGACATCCGCCGGAAGACACGTCGGAAGTTTTCTTCCGAGGAGAAGATCCGGATTGTCCTTGAAGGCCTGCGTGGGGAATATTCCATTGCCGAACTGTGCCGGCGCGAGGGCATTACAGTTCCTCTTTCGTTCCGGCAAACCGGTGCATCGTCGCCGTTCCAGCGGCGCTGATGCCTTCACGGTGGAGAACCTTGAGCAACGTTTTGACAATGATTTTCGTATCCAACCAGACAGAGACATTGTCGACATACCAAATGTCCAACGCGAACTTCTCTTCCCAGCTTAGCGCATTGCGCCCATTGATTTGAGCCCAGCCGGTGATACCAGGGCGAACCTCATGGCGGCGAGCCTGTGCATTTGTGTAAAGCGGCAAATACTCCAACAGTAGTGGACGCGGTCCAACAAGGCTCATGTCACCGCGCAAAACATTCCACAATTCAGGCAGCTCATCCAGGCTCGTTGCGCGCAGCCAATGCCCGAACGGGGTTAAGCGGTCGGCGTCGGGGAGTAGGGCTCCACTCTCGTCGCGCGCGTCAGTCATGGACCGGAACTTCACCATGGTGAAAGCGCGTCCATAACGGCCAGGCCTGACCTGCGTGAACAACACCGGAGCGCCGAGTTTGCGTGAAATCAAAAATGCAAGAATTGCAATGAAAGGCGCCAGAACAATTAACCCCGGTATGGTCAGCGCGAGATCGAATGCACGCTTCATCTTGCCGGCCTTAGCTCGATGAGAGGGGTTGCCAGTATACTTGCACCGATGGGTCGTTGTCCGCTTTGCATGCTGAGGCCCATAATGTTACGCATATCCTTGATCATCGCGGGCAACGGGTCCTTGATATTGGCTCGGGTTCAGGCCGTATCGTCAACATGCTGCTTGTTGCTTCGGATGGATCACATCACGAATTTTTAAGAGGAGGACGTAGCTGGATAGCGTTATCACGGCGAGACAGACTATATTAGCAAACACCAGCGACAAGCCAAGCTGGGATGTTGCAATCCCCACGATTAAGCCTCCCATCAAAGAATTGAGGCACAAGACGGCAACATACCTCCAGAGCGACGAGCCAATACGCCTTGAAGCATTGAATGTGAAGGTGCGATGAGCTGCAAAATTGAACATGCCGGTTATCAGCATAGAAATCCCGGCAGAAACCCCTGACGCCAGTCGCCAGTTTTGGATGCCCAGGACGTTCACCAAAGTATATACGGCCATCGTTAACACTCCAATCAGTCCGTAGCGAACCGGGGTCGGCAGACGTGACTTCAGGTCGTAGATCATGGTCTGTCAGCCAGCCGCAGGAGGAAAGTTTCAATGAGACTTTGGCAACAATTCGCCCGGTGCCGTCCTAAGTTGTGTCTTTATCAACCTCTGGGCAACTGCGTCAATACAGGTCTTGAAATCGCGTCAGCATAAGGAATAATCGAACCTATTCGGCTGTGCAAAAAGTCTCAATGCCGAATTTTAAGTGTAAGCTTTCTCCCATGCCCCAATGAGGACAAGCGACACAACCGAGGGACGTTGTGGACGTGGCTATGGAAGAGCTTGACGGACGGACAGAAGGCATTCCTAGGCCTCAAAACCGGCAAGATGCAACTCGATCTCACGCATTAGCTTCAGGAGATCCTCGTCCGAATGGCACTTGTGAGCCATCAGCACTACTTCAGCCGCCAATCGAAAGTTGGCACAGTTTCAAGGGGCAAAAGCACAACTGATCGGCTACGTTGTCGATGAAACGATATGATGACGCAGTGGAATGACCTACAAACCAATTGCCTTGGTAGCCAACTCTGGTTTAGTGCCACGCAACGCGCAACTTGTAGATGTCTTTGTTAGATACAAACCGAGTTAGAGTCGGTGATCCTGCTCTAAACTCGTCCCGGAGGAGGGGGCGGGAATGCAACAGCCAAACACAACCGAAATTGTGTTCGATCGCGAGACACGCAAATTAACGGCACCGTCATTTAAGTACATCGCTCAGGCGCGGTTGATGCAAGCGAGCCACATGGCGCTGTCATACTGCGGATATCTTGGCATTTCCCGTGTGCACGGAATGGTCAACTCTGTGTTGAAGCCCGCCACGGACACCGTGGTTGTTGAGCAAAGCTGGCGATTCCGCTTCCCATCAAACGACTACTACTGGAACCGGTTGCTCGATGCTGGATGGGACTATGAGCCGGAGATCGATTTTGTTCTTCAAAAACTGGCAGATGTTCCTTTTACATTTCTTGATCTTGGCGCCAATTTTGGATTCTGGTCGTCCCGCGTTGGCTGCGGGTGCTACAGTGAACACAATTCGATTGCCGTAGAAGCTTCGTCATACTGCCTCCCGATCCTGTTAAAAAACACAACGGGAACGCGCTACCCGGTCAACACTCATCATCGCGCTATCGACGAAGTCTCCGGACGCGAATTGAAACTGTTCGGGCAGCGCCATGCCGGATGTTCAATTGACGGCCAGTGGTATGGCGCATCGACCGAAGTCGCCAACGTCATTCAGACCGTGGCGATCGATGATCTGCTCGCGCAAGAAGACGTGAATCCAGTCGATCAGCCGGTAATCGTGAAGCTGGACGTTGAAGGCGTTGAGCTGCGCGCCATGAAGGGCGGAACGCTAACCGCCAACGGCAAGTCCCTGTGGCTTATTGAAGACGCCGAATTCGGCACCGTCAGCGACGCGGTTCTTTACGCGCAAGATGAACTCGCCATGACCCTGTACTTGTTTAAGGACGACGAGATTACCAAACTCAGCTCATTAGATGAACTGCGCGCGATCAAGTCCAAAGGGAGCCGCCTTCAGGGAACCGGCATCAACCTGATCGCGACATCATCTCAATTCTGGATTGATGCAATTTCCGGTCTGAACAAACAAAAGATCGCAAACCCGGTAGCTAAATGAACCTGCTCGCCAGCGTTTACGGTGTCAACGCGGTAGCGTTTTTGGCGAACTTTGCGGCCATCCTGGTTTACGGATCTCTCGCAGGTCCTGCCGGCTACGGGACTTACGGCATTTACATCGTTTTTGCCGCGTTCTATCAGGTGCTCGACTTCTCCCTCGTCAAGACGGCATTGACCGAGTTCGAGAGTACCCGTGGTGCCGATGGCGACGACAAGGCTCATGCCCGCGCCACCGGCTTCCTTTACCGCAGCGTTGTGCCGATCACGGCCATCTCGATTCCACTCATTTTCCTTGGCGATGCTGTCTACAAGTTCGATCCCCTAACCGCTGTCGGCGGCAGCATTGTATTGGCCATTTGCTTCGTCGAGCACATCCTGTCTTACCCCGCCAATCTGGTCACATACCGATTGACGGTTGAGAAACGGTTTCGCGCCGTCTACGCCCTCAGGCTTGGCGCAACTCTTCTGCGACAATTATTTGGCTGGTCGGTCCTATGGTTTACCGGCTCGATCGTATGGGCAATCGCCGCCATCATGCTCAAGGGCGTGGTGATAGGGATCATTTGTTACATTTGGCAAAGGCGTGAGTTCTCGCTCAATAGCATGCCGCCACTCAAACCGCTGACATCTCGGTTTGACCTTTTGGCAAGCCTGTCGGTCGCATCGTTCGTGCTGATCATCATGCAGGAATTGCCGACCACATATATCGATCACGTTTATGGCCGGGAGGCGCTCGGGCGCTTCAGGATCGTCTATGACGTGGTGGCCGCCGTTTGGTTTGTTGCAACCATATATCCAACGATGTTGTTTTCTTATCTACTGCCAAGGGGTGGCGTTGTGGAAAGCGAAGGTGCGCAAGAACGAATGCGACCGTTGGCAGGGTTGCTAGGCACCTTTCACCTGGCCTATTTTCTAGGCGTGGTCTCACTCATCGCAGCTGAGCGAACATTCAACGGCGTCATTTTCGTGAACATGCCGTTCGCAATCGGGGTTGTCGGCGGGGTCGCGATCCTCGGCTACAACCGGTTTTTGATCGAAGCCGTCCAGGCCTACGGAAAATCGAATCTGGTGGTTGCCGCGACGGCTATAACAGCCTTGTTGGTGTTCGCAATCCTACTGGTGTTGTCTGGTGATGCGACCTTGCCGGAGGTTGGTTGGGCTTGGGTGCTTAGTCAAATCGCCTTAATGTTTATGTTGAAGTTCGCGCTAATGCGAACCATCAAACCAAGCAATGACTTCTGGTTCGATGTACTCCTCCTACCGTTCCCAATATTGGCGATCGTTATCGCTGACAAGTTCCTGCCCGCTGAAGTGGTTTCCCTACTAAGTCTGGCCCTTTGCCTGATCGCCGGCGGCGTCCTGCTCATGATGGTCTTGCGCCAACCGAATTTGCTGACCAACGTATCATCGGCACATTCAGCCGACCCAACTCAGATGGGCCCTTCGTAAGTCGTTGCCGCAAAGCGTTAATGCAGACCGTTATAATTTTTCTCCCCCCGGCGCGGTAGCGGGTCCATTGACGCTCTTGCTAGGATATGCTCGAAGGTGTGGGCTCGTCTCCGTCTCAGTGACTGGTCCATTGATGCGCTTCCCCTTTGCCTCAGGCTCGAGAGCTTGGCGTTGCTCACCAGCTCAGTGCGGTTGGATGGTTGCCTATAGATATCTTCCGGCCCGCACCGACACTTCGATCGTGCCGACGATAGAGATCGCACACCCGCTAAGTTGAATAAGAAGGAAGTCCACAATGGATCTAAAAAGTGCGAAGGTTGCCGTCATAGGGTTGGGCTACGTCGGCTTGCCGCTTGCTGTGGAGTTCGGGAAAAAGCGCTGCGTTACGGGCTTCGACATCGATGATGCACGCCTCCTTGAATTGCGGGCGGGCCAAGACAATACACTCGAAGTTTCCGTCGACGAACTGGCGGAAGCCAAAGACAATCTTGTCTTCACATCCAATCCCGAAGACCTACGAGATTGCGATGTCTTCATCGTGACGGTCCCGACACCGATCGACGCCGCGCGCCGGCCGGATCTCACACCGCTGATCAAGGCATCCGAGACCGTCGGTAAAATACTTCCACAAGGCGCGATCGTCATATTCGAGTCCACGGTTTATCCAGGCGCGACCGAAGAAGTCTGCGTGCCGATATTGGAGCGGGCGTCTGGCAAACGCTTCAACGCCGACTTCTACTGCGGCTACAGTCCGGAACGCATCAACCCAGGCGACAAGGTACATCGGCTTACGACGATCAAAAAGGTAACCGCAGGCTCGACGCCCGAGGTCGGAGTGGCTGTGGACGAGCTCTACGCGAGCATCGTCACCGCCGGCACGCACCTCGCATCCAGCATCAAAGTTGCCGAAGCCGCGAAGGTCATCGAAAACACTCAGCGCGATCTCAATATTGCGTTGATGAACGAACTCGCGCTGATCTTCAATCGGCTCGGGATCGATACCCTAGAGGTCTTGGAGGCGGCGGGAACCAAGTGGAACTTTCTACCGTTTCGTCCAGGTCTGGTCGGGGGCCACTGTATCGGCGTCGACCCCTACTACCTGACCTACAAGGCGCAGGAGGTTGGGTATCATCCTGAAGTTGTTCTGGCCGGCCGGCGCATTAATGATAGCATGGGCGACCATGTGGCAGACGAAGTCGTCAAACTATTATTGCGAAACAACGTTGAGGTCCTAAACGCTCAGGTTTTGATCCTCGGTTTAACATTCAAAGAAAATTGTCCCGACCTTCGAAATACCAAGGTCATAGATGTCGTGAAACGTCTGAAAGACTACTCGCTCAAAGTCGACGTTTTTGATCCATGGATCGCAGTGGCCAGCGCAAGTGAGCAGTACGGACTCGACTGTCTCGACGAACTGCCAAGCGATGGTCAGTACGACGCGATCGTCCTCGCTGTCGCACACGATCATTTTAACGAGTTAGGGATGGAACGCATTCGTCGGCTGGGTAAGTCCGATGCCGTGATCTACGACATCAAGAGCGTGCTGCCGACAGAATCTATTCAGGGGAGGCTGTAGTGAAAGTTCTCGTAACGGGAGCCGCAGGCTTCATCGGTTTTCACACATGTTTGAGTTTGCTCGAACGTGGCGACGACGTCGTTGGATTCGATAGCGTTGACGCATATTACGACCCGCACCTTAAAGAAGCACGCCTCGGCGTATTGGCATCAAAAGCTGCTGAAAAGCAGGTGAGCAAATTCACGTTTGTCAGAGCGAACCTTGCTGACAAAGCCGTCGTCGACAAGACGTTCGCAGAACATCGATTCGATCGTGTCATAAATCTGGCTGCGCAAGCCGGGGTACGCTACTCGCTAGAAAATCCGCACGCCTATATCGAAAGCAACATTATTGGCTTCACCAATATCTTGGAGGCCTGCCGGCATAATAGTGTTGCGCACCTGACTTACGCTAGTACGTCAAGCGTCTACGGAGCCAACACATCGATGCCGTTTAGCGAGCATAAGGGGGTTGATCACCCGCTGCAGTATTACGCGGCAACGAAACGCGCCAACGAATTAATGGCGCATGCCTATTCGCATTTATTTTCTCTGCCGACGACGGGTTTGCGGTTTTTCACCGTGTATGGCCCGTGGGGGCGCCCGGACATGGCTCTGTTTCTTTTCACCAAGAAGATACTGGCTGGAGATCCCATTCAGGTATTCAACCATGGCAACCACACACGCGACTTCACCTACGTGACAGATATCGTCGAGGGTGTTGTCCGGGCGAGTGACGCCGTTGCTACGCCGAATGCAGACTGGGACAGCGACAATCCGGATCCGGCAACGAGCAATGCACCCTACCGGATCTACAACATCGGCAATAACAATCCCGTCAAGCTTTCCGCATATGTGGAAGCGGTCGAGAAAGCACTCGGTAAAAAGGCAGCAATAGAACTGTTGCCGTTGCAGCCAGGTGATGTCCCGTCTACTTATGCCGACTCAAGCGAACTCGAAGCTGCGGTTGGTTTCAAGCCGGCTACAAGCGTTGAAGATGGTGTCGCTCAATTTGTGAGTTGGTATCGTAGCTATTATAAGGTTTAGTTTAGTCAGTTTGGTTTAGTTCAGCTTCGAACAGATTGAGCGTTTGTCCCAGCTTCCGTCGATTGCGGCAAAGCATTTCGTAGTCCTGTGCAGACTTATTCGGTGCAAGGCCGCCAAGGCTCGTGTGGGGGCGCTCCTCATTATAATCGGTCTGCCATTCGACGATCAGCCGCCAATGCAGTAAATCGCATGCGAAGCGCACCCTCGCCCCTTCTCCTCGACTTGCGGCGGATGGTTCTCGCGTACAATCAGACCAGGCTGCAGGCCCGGGCTTGCGAATAGCTCATTCTTCTTGATCGCCCAGCGCACAACATTTCTCCTCCCGCGGGCGTCAGAGGTTTTCGGTCAGCATCCCATTAATCGTGCTGGCGTTGCTCATTCTCAGTCGCGATCACACGCGCCTTACGGCAGGACAGACGTATGGGCGCCTCGACGGCGTCGTCCTAGAACTCATTGGTATGTCGCCGGAACGTGATCTCAAGCCCACCGCAAGTGTAGTTACAGTTACTTGCGTGGTCCGTATGTATTAATTTCGGTAGTGATACAGCGAGGGGCGGATGCTGTGGGCTTGCCCTTGAGCGCCCTGGACGAACAGTCGTTCACTTCAAACGGAATCAATGTTCGTAACGCAAATCATTGTTCGCATGGAATTGGGTATTTTTGTTTTTCACGACGTGGCTCACATTGACGATGATGACAGCGAGCGCGATTGCAATCCAGAAAAGCGGTTGTCGCCCAGTATAATGGAGCATCGAAAACAACCCGATCGGGCCCAAAATGATCAACAGCGGATAAATCATTTGGGCTTTCAATGCAGACCGAATTGCCCAAAATAGACAAACGCAAATAAGGCAGAGCCCAGCCATGCCCGAGACCAGAACAATATCCAGCACTGTGTTATGCGCCTCATATTTATGTAAAACTCCGTCAATCTCATATGGAATATGCGTACCCGGACCAAGGCCTACAAGTGGTGACGTCTTAGCCACTTCCAACGCTCCGTTCCACAACTTCAAGCGCGAAGTGCCCTGAGCAGCATCACCCTCCATAATTGTGCCAAATTGACTTTGGTTAGAAAACACACCCTGTCCATTTACCAGCTGAAGAAAATCCATGTGTCTGTTCAAAGGATTCCAACCACCGACCGCAGTCCCACTAACGATGCCAACAAGCAGCAACTTTGCCACGTAAGCTAATATGACAACCGTGATGGGAAAGGGCAGTCTTGATCGGCATTTGCGTAACCAGGACACGGCAATCTGCCATCCGGATGCGTCATGATCGTGCTTTGGTAAGATTGGGCGGCCAGCAGTAATTTTCCGATTGATGTACGCAGCAATGGCGAGCACGACAACACATAAAAGGCCTACGGTAAACGCGCCGCTCGCTGTGAATATCCCACCAACCACACAACCGACAGCAGCTGCCATTTTGATCCGGCCTCTCTTTCCACCGGACAAGACGTCATAACAGGTCAGGAATGAAAGCCCGACTATGGCAAGGAACGCGACCTGATTGGGGTTGTCTGAAAAACCTTGGAACTTGACACCGTAGTACCAAAGGTAGGGCTGCACAGGAGACGGTATCATTGCCAAGACGACAGCAGCTAGGAGGTAAAGTCCGATTGCCGAGCCAACAATTCTTACGGCATCCAGCTCACGTCTATACGCCAACACAAGAAACGTCAGGAGTACAAGGAATGTAAACGAGTAAGCCAAAACCTCACGCACTGATATTGTTTCAGGATGAGCCGCGGCCGCCCACAAAGTGCCGAGATTGAATACTAAAAACCCCACCCCAAGAAACGATATTAGCTGAGCCTGTTTTGACAATTCACCGCTTCGCCAAGTCAGGAAGAGACCGGCAACAATACCGACCAACGCCAGTAGTTCTACCGGTCCTATTAGGCTAGAAAACTTGAGCTGCTTGAATGTGAGACCGACGATACAGAAAGAGAAAAACCAAAGAAAATAAGTTTGATTAAGGTATGCAGTCTGTGACTGCGTCTGACGGTTTAATAAAGGCGACATCAAATGATTATGTAACGTAGAATTGGATTGAATATCAACCACGTACTTGCCCCCACCTGAGATCGAAATTTAGACACGTGCTCGCCTGCCGCGCTAAAACGCCGGCGGCGGCAAATAAATGTATATATTGTAACCCGCTTGTTCGTTGTTGTCGGCGTGCCGACTTACCTTATACGTACCGACTATCCTTACATCAGATCGCAGCCAAACAATCAACCCTTTGCCACCAAACAAAACAATTCGTCACCAGTTGTTGTATGCAGACCACCTCGGGGATCTTTGAGGTCCGCAACCTGCTGTTTAAAATAATAATCCTGCACGTACTGACCCTGCCCCGTTTGCGACCATACACAGATCGAGTTGACGAATTGCTCATCGGCTAACGGTCCACCATCGAGCAATCACACCGGGAAACAACCAGCCCGGCGGTCCAAAAAGACGAGGACCGGCTCACGTCCGCACCGAATTCAAACCGATTCTGCGCAGCTATCTTGAGGGCAAGATGATCATAGACATGCGAGGGTGCTGGCGATAGAAGGATTGGCCAATACCGTTTGGATTCGCGAGACCTGAGAGAGCAAATGCAGTATCCGATCTATGCGGTTTATAGCACTGGCGGCTGCGGGCGTGGGATAATGCCGTTGGCGCGTGCAATGCTGTCAAAGACGGATATTCCGCCCGACCGTCTGGTCTTCGTTGACGATTCTTCCTCAGGCACAGCGACAGTTAATGGTCACGCCGTACTGAATTACGACTCGTTCCTCAAGGAACCTGCAAAAAATCGGTACGTTGCCGTTGGGATTGCCGGCGGTCAGGTGCGGGCCAAGTTGGTCGACAGGTGTGCCAGAGAAGGTGAGGCTACTCCGCACCCGCGTAGATCAACCCAACAAGGGTCCAGCAGATGACGGAAACATTGGCAATTTACGGCACAGGCGGATTTGCAAGGGAGATGCTCGCACCTCTAAAGCACAGCGCATCCGTCCAGAATCAAATGGACGGAGAGACACCCGAAATTGTGTTTGTGGATGACGACCCGACAAAGCACGGGGCCACGATCCTGGGACAAGCGGTGGTGTCTTACAAAGAGGCGTCAAGCCGTGACGCAAAATTCTGCGTGGCGGTTGGAGACCCTTCAGCCCGCCGCCGAATAACGGAGCAACTGGAGGCCGATCAGGCGCTATTTTTCAGTATCTTTGCAAACAATCTGATTGATCCATACAATGTCACCGTTGGACCTGGATCGATCTTGTGTGATCACGTCATGATTACGACGGACGGGATTCAGATCGGAAAAAGCTTTCACGCCAACATCTACTCATATGTCGCGCATGATTGCGATATCGGTGATTACGTCACGCTCGCACCACGTGCGTCAGTTAACGGCAATGTAACGATTGGGGACGGCGCCTACATCGGCACCAACGCTTCAATCAAGCAGGGTATTACGATCGGTAAGGGCGCCGTGGTTGGCATGGGGGCCGTGGTCACCAAGAGTGTTGCGCCGGGCGTAACGGTTGTTGGAAATCCGGCGCGGCCAATTGGAGCTTAGGCGCTATGATTGCCCATTTTTCTAAAAATCAATCCATTCAAAGCGCTGCCTATCGAGGCGAACGATACCGTCCGTCATCATAATCATTGGGACGTTACATTTATTGGTCTATCGGAGGATCTGGATCATCTGTTGGATTGTTTTAAGCGACTCGTTTTTGATGTTTTAGTTGTCTTCGGTCGAGTATTTTACGTTTGATCATGTCTCTGTTCAATAAGATCGCTTTTCCACCCCCGATGCAAACATCTGCCGGCGTGAGATTGTTGATGCCTTTGCGGTGTTGAAACGCTCGCCGATCCAAATTTCATGCAGTCGTTGACGCACCATGGCGTGCCGTCCATTCTCCTAGTGGGTTTGATCGGTATTCTGGCATCTGCAGAGTTCACGGTTGCCGGCTACGCGCTGGGGTGCGTCTGGTTGCTCCATCATGTTGGCACCGCCAAACGGGTATCCCCAAATTTCCTGGACCGCTTAGACTCCCCAAGCTTTATCTCGTGTCGACGCTGGCTCTCATGCGGCCGATGATCGGGTGTGCGTTTTGGCGCAATAGCGCGTGCGCCAGGATTGCAGCATCGCAACATTCCACAAGTAATGATGCGCATGGTTTTCACCTTTCAGATAGGCCGATAGCGTCTGGCGAGTGCGCTGTGCATACTGCGGAAAGTCTGCGCAAAATGACGACACGTTATCTATGGTCCATTCTTTAAGGGGCCCACGCAGCCAGTGTTCGATCGGTACGCCAAATCCCGCTTTCGGTCGATTAAACAGTGCCTCGGGCACATGCGTTCCCAGCATTTGCCGCAGCACGTGCTTGGTCTGACCGTGCTTGATTCGCTCCTCGATTGGCAGGCTCCAGGCCAAATCGAACAGCTTATGGTCCAAAAACGGTACTCTTGTTTCCAGCGAAACTGCCATGGCGGCTCGATCGACCTTGGTTAGGATGTCGCCGGGCAGATAAGTAAGCGTGTCCAAGAGCATCATCAGTTCGGCAAGGCTATGGCCGCGATTGGAAAGCCCGTCGTGCAGTGGCATTAATGCCAACGCCAGATCATCACCGTCAATGACACCCTCATCGCGGCGCAGTAGTGCTGCATAGAATTGCAGATCCGTTTCGGCCTGCAAGGCCGTCCCCAATTTGCCGAGCTTCTCGGCAAGGATGCTGATTTTGTCGCCGCCTGTCAGTCTTTGCAGAGTGCTAAGCAGTTTTTGTTGCCGCGATCCCGCCAGACTCTGCGCTAGTAGGCCGAGCGGGGGACGCAGCGCGCGCGGCACAAATCGCCCCTTACGTTCCAGATGAACGGAGAAGGAGTGACGATTGTAGCCGCCGAACAGCTCATCTCCGCCATCGCCAGACAGCGATACGGTGACCTTCTCACGTGCAACCCGTGAGACCAGATAGGTTGGAATCTGCGAACTGTCGGCAAACGGCTCGCTATAAATTTCAGGAAGATCGTCGATCACGTCCAACGCGTCTTGTGAACTGACGATGACCTCAGTGTGGTCCGTCCCGAGATGCTCAGCAATAGCGCGAGCATAACCGGATTCGTCATACGCTGCCTCGTCAAAGCCGATGGTGAAGGTCTTCACCGGAATTGAGGCACACTGCTGCATCAGGGCGACAATAAGCGACGAGTCGATGCCCCCCGAAAGAAAGGCGCCGACCGGCACATCTGCCACCATCTGCCGCGCAACCACCTCGCGCATTCGTTCCTCAATCTGAACGAGCGTATCTTTTGCGCATGCATTGGTGGTCATAGCGCGTACACGGGCCTCGAGTGCCGAATGTTTTGCTTGCCAGTATGGCCGGGACGTGAAGTGCCGATCGCCAGGACGCAACCTCGCTACATGTCCGGCCCGCAGCTTCTGCACGCCTCGAAAAATTGTTCTCGTTTCTGGGGTATAGCTCAACTGCAGGAACAACGAGATCGCCTCATCATCGGTCTCCGCATCAAAGCCTGGATAGGCCATAATCGCGCGCAACTCGGAGCCGAAAACGATCGCCCCATCGGTTTGCGCGATGAACAACGGCTTCTCACCGAAACGGTCACGGACCAGAACAAGTTCTTGCTCGATACAATCCCAGAGGGCAAATGCATACATGCCCTCAATCCGGTCCAGCGACGCGTCAATGCCGTGACGTTCGATCAGTTGCAGCAATACCTCGGTGTCCGACGTCCCGCGCCAATTGATGCGCGCCTCGCGGTCTAGTTCATTACGCAGTTGCCGATGATTGTAAATCTCGCCATTCAAAGTGATCACGTATCGCCTCGAACGCATTGGCTGCGCACCAGCAGCAGAAAGATCGACAATTGATAGCCGCCGGTGCCCCAGATGGATGCCCGCAGATTGATCGGAAAAGACCCCACGCGCATCTGGCCCGCGATGCGTGAGCGAGTCTGTGATCAAGTCCAATGCGCGGTCTGGTATTCCGGCGTGGGGAGCGGTCAGTATTCCAGCGATACCACACATAGCAAGTTCCTAGAAGTCGCCCACCGGGCGCACCGTTGTCCGATATTGTTTTGACCGGATCACCAGATATTAAACTACCGGCCGCGAGCCAACAGACTGTTGGTGTTGTGGCAGGGATGCTTCGCCAAGTACCTCTCGGATACTATCGCAAGCACGCCGTATACTTTCCTCACCAATCGTAGGATGGACCAAGAACAAGAGGCTGGTTTCACCGAGCGCACGTGCGTTTGGCAGGCGTTCGGCTGGTACCAGAGACGTACCATCGAATGCAGGCTCACGATAAAGCTCGGAGCAACTGCCCACCGAGCACGGCAGACCGAGTTCGTTCAACGTTATTAGGATGCGATCACGGCTCCAACCGGCGGCGAGGTTTTCTGGTCGAATATAGGCGTACAGCTTGTAGCGGGCATTAACGCACTTAGAATTGCCGGTGTCGGTGTCATGGCACCGAAATGGTGGTACGCGCACCGCAGGGAATGACGCGAGCGTCTCGCTAATACTGTTCGCGTTGGCATTGCGCCGCGCGGTCCAATCCGGCATTCGCTTCAATTGAATGCGTCCGATTGCTGCCTGCATCTCTAGCATACGAAAGTTCGTTCCGAACGATTCGTGCACCCATCGATAGCCAAACGGATGTTGCTTTTTGTAGACCGTGCTCCACTCTTTGCCGTGATCCTTATATGACCACATGCGCGACCATAACGCTTCGTCGTTGGTTGTTACCATGCCGCCTTCGCCGCCCGTTGTCATGATCTTGTCCTGGCAGAATGACCAGGTTCCGACATGACCCAACGACCCAACGCTTTTTCCTTTGTAGCGGGCACCATGCGCCTGCGCGCAGTCTTCGATTACCTTCAAGTTATGCTTTTTGGCCAGCGCCAGGATTGGGTCCATATCACAAGGCCAACCGGCCAAATGGACGGGGATGATTGCCTTGGTACGCGGCGTCAGTTTGGCGGCAATGCTGTCTGCGGTGATGTTTCCCGAATTAGGATCGACATCCGCAAACACGGGTGTGGCGCCGCTATTCACGACAGCGGACACGGAGGCGATGAACGTTCGCGGCGTGACGATGACATCGTCCCCTTGGCCGATGCCAAGGCCGTGTAGCGCCAAATCCAGGGCGACCGTGCCATTGGCGAGGGCGATCGCGTACTTGACGCCTGTCCATTCAGCGAATTCATTCTCGAATTCGCGGCATTCCTGACCGGTCCAATAGTTTACGCGATTAGACATCAGCACGCGCGATACCGCCGCCGATTCTTCCTCAGTGAAATTGGGCCAATTCTCAATCCCGTCAGACGCCATGTTTAACTCTCCCTCGTCACTCTTGCCGGGTTCCCCATGTCGGATGTTTCTGGCGGCACGCGTCTTCTCACAGCCACCCCCCTATTCCGCCCCCTCTCCGATCTTTATGGGAGCCTCGGCCAATTCATACCGAATGATGGCACCCATACCGATGTATACATGATCGCCGAGCTCGATATTGCCGTTGCATCGGACCACAGGTGCAAAGGTTACATAGCCGCCGTTCCTGCAATCACGTGCTACGTATGAGAACATGTTGGCATGGAAATGCCTCCGGATCCGCACATTCGAGATGATCATGCTGAAAGCAGACAACATTGCCTTAAGCCGACGTCAGTTTCGTCTAAAATCACCGTGTTCTCAGCAACTGACGAGCCAAATCTAATGCTGGCTGATACACGACGTGCGGCCTGCTTTTCTCTCACGTGGGAGTTGGCCAACGACATGCAAACACGCTTGTCGGCTGCATTACAGGCCTGAAACTCACCCTATTTGAGAACGCTGCGGTCGTTGACGCTCCTTGCCGTTTCGCCATCATCAATAGAACCAAAAGCCTAGTATCATCACCCCATGTCACGCGCAAGCCCGGCATCGTTGCACTGTCGGAAGCGGCGAAGTCGCGCCGGCATTGTCGCGTAGTGCGGAAATAATCCAGCAGAAATGAACGTGGCCCCACCAGATTCATGTCACCCCGCAGCACGTTTCAAAGCTAGGACAATTCATCAAGACTTGTCGCGCGCAACGCTTGCCAAGCAACGCAAGAAGATCATGGCGGGCAGAAGTCGTATCAACGCTACGGTCGTCACGAACATATCAAACGTTCGCTTCGTCGCCATTGCCAGTCCGTTTATTGGAATTGCTCGAGATGCCCATGATCTTTAAGAGCTCAGCATTCACTAAATTGACATCAAAACGCTGCTCAGCAATTTGCCTGCTTCGTCGACCCATCGGTTCGAGAGACTGCGGATTGGCCAGAAACCACTCCATAGATCGGGCAAGAGCCGCGGAATCCGCTTTTGGAATCATCCAGCCATTTTCCCCGTCGACCACTGTCTCCCGGCAACCGGGCACGTCTGTGGTGAGAATTGCCCGTCCCATCGACATTGCCTCAAGTACGGACCGCGGCACACCTTCATGATAAGAGGGCAGCACGTATACGTGGCACTCGGCGATATAGGGCCGAACGTCAGTCACGCTCCCGCAATAGCGTAGGATGCCATCGGCCTGCCACCGGTCAACCCACTCCATCGGAATTCCGTCTGGAGAGGGGTCGCTGGGACCAACAAGAATAAATTCTACGTCCGCATGACGCTGCATCACCTCGGACGCGGCCTCGGCAAATTCGCGCACGCCTTTTTCGCCTAGCAATCGCGCAATCAGCAGGAACTTTGTATTGCCTTCGGGCAAAGGAGCCACAGCAAAGCGTCGAAGGTCCACGCCCGACCCGTTCACCAACTGAGTCTTGTGCTCAGGCACGATCGCAGCATCAACAAATACTGCTCGATTGTCTGGGTTCTGGAAAATAACAGATTGAGCACGCCGCAACGATACACGGTACAACCGCGTGACGAGCGCGCGTATGATATTGCGTGTTGTCCCGCCGCCTTCGAAGGCGAAGCCAAGGCCCGTGATTAGAGCGAAGAACCTGACGTCTTTCAAACTTCTACGCGACGAGCGTAACGCCACTCCGCTCCAAACCACCGGCTTGATGGTGTACGCCAACACAATGTCCGGCTTAAGTTCGCGAAAAATTTTGGCGAGCGCCGCGCAAGTGGCAACATCCGAGCGAGGGTTCAACCGGCTGCGCTCAATGGGAATGCTGCGAAATTCAGCACCTAGCGCGCGAATAGCACGGACTTCTTCATCGCTTCCCTCAGCGCTAATAGCTGTCACACGGGTGCCTGCTGCTACAAGCGTCCTGATCAGATCGCCGCGAAAATTTGTAAGCGAACTTGCAATTCCGCCAACAATTAAAATATGCATTGGTGCCCCAACCGACGCTCCACTGAAAGCCTTCTCGATTCAGTATGCGGTTAAAGCTCGAAGCGTATCTGCAGTCAACCAAGTAATTTAAGCTGGCTTCAACCTGAGACCGTACGGGTTTGCTGGCTCTCTGTAGATCCTGTTGACCATGCTTCCAGAGGTTGACAAATCAGTATCAATTGTTCGCAAATCCGGGAACGGTTTGATTTTTTTCGAGCAGTCATTGGTGTTTGCAGATTGGGTGGGATTGGCGCTTGCGTACATAATTTGGTTGGCACTTCATTTAGCCACGTCGGCCTGAGTCCAACCCGACCAAACCCACGAAACAGCGTCAGGTGACGATGACGGTTGGCCCCGATGGCATAGTCTTTCTATTGCTTGAGGGTTTCGACAAATGTCGTGGTAAATTCTTTAAGCGCATCCCAATCTGTGAATTCCAGATCCTCTTGTCCCACGGCAACGCTGCGATCCTGCAGAACAACATATCGAACAAACTGCTCTTTGAAGTAGTCGTATTCGGAATGCTTCAATGCTCCTGCCACCAGATGTATCTCCGACGGTTGCCAGCCGTACTTGGTCAGAAACTGTTCGACATAAGATTGTGCGTCTGGGCGTCCATCTTCAAATGCCGCAGAAAGGCTCACCGACAGAAATGCGGTAGGCAAAGCCTCTAGCTCACCAAGATGAGCCGTGACGAAATCGCCTATCGAGTCCTGATGTCGCCCCTGATGAATTGACCCCGCGACAACGATTGCGTCATGTTTTGCCAAATCGAGACTCTTCGGTGTTCGATCCGACTCATACAGCTCAACCTGTTCACCCAGCTCTGCGACCGTATCTCTAATTTGTTCAACGACCCTTTTCGTATGGCCTTCGGTCGTGCCAAATACGATTAGAACGCTCATCGTCTTCCTCCGCTGCATTTAATCGCAAGCCCGGGTCGGTATTATTTTGCTCTGCACATCAAAAGCTGAAATTGCCGTGCGGAATTTCTTATTCATTGCCAACCATGCGTGTTTTTCCTCTCATGTGCCGTCACGCGCAACTGTTCTAAGAATGTCGAATTCGGACAGAAATGCGGGGGCGCGCTTGGATTTTTGTTGGCCTTAAGCCAGCTTCCACAAGCCCGCTTATCCGCGCAATGAAAACAAATGTTGCGCGCAGACACGATCGCTTCTCCACGATCTTTTCGGACGGCGTCGATCATCTTAATTTTTAAGGTCGCAATCATTCGATTCATCAATCGTTCCTGACGAAAGACTTGTCGAAACATCGGCCAAAGCTGACGCGATTTTCTCATAGTAGTCCCCTTTCCTCAACGGTCAGGCATTGGTGATGCTCAGCTTGCACATCCGACCAGTAGATGAGAGCACGTGATCACCTGCATTGATGCAAATCAAAAACTGCACAAGCCGGGACAACGACAACCCTTTTCCGGGGAAGATTTGCATTACAATTGATCTGTATCAATCCACAGCCTCTCCAAATATCCCAGCGTTCTCAGGCTTGCGTCCAATCAATGGACGTGGCCAAAAGGAGAGGGAAAAGACATGGGGCATCTCGCAGGCGTGACCTCCTCCGATCAGCACCGCGCACTCGGCATGAGCACGTTTGCATTCAGTGTTTGTTTTGCGACTTGGACGATATTCTCGATCATTGGCGTCCAGATTAAGCAAGATCTCGGACTCAACGACACGCAGTTTGGATTGTTGGTCGCAACGCCAATCCTGACGGGATCGCTTAGCAGGATCTTCCTCGGCATTTGGGCGGATCAGTACGGCGGCCGTACCGTCTTCGCCTTGATAATGTTTTTCTCCGCCGTGGCGACATTCCTGTTGTCGACGGTGTCGACATACTCTTGGTTTCTGGTTGCAGCACTAGGCGTGGGGCTTGCTGGCGGCTCGTTTGCCGTAGGAATTGCATATATTTCGAAATGGTATCCCCCCGAACAGCAAGGCACAGCGCTTGGGATATTTGGTGTCGGCAACGTCGGTGCTGCCATAACAAACTTCGGCGCACCATTCCTGCTCGTCGCATTCGGCTGGCAGCAAACCGCCCAGATTTACGCGGCCGTTTTGCTCGTCATGGCCGCTGTCTTCTATCTCACGACACGCGAAGATCCTGTAATTGCAGCACGTCGCGCGAACGGTGAGCGCCCGCGTAGTACGCTGTTGGAACTTGAACCGTTACGCGATCCGCAAGTTTGGCGTTTCGCACTTTACTATTTCTTCGTGTTCGGCGCCTTCGTTGCGCTGGCATTGTGGCTGCCACGTTACTTGATTGGTGTTTATGGGCTCGATATCAAAACAGCAGGCATGCTTGCCGCCTTTTACGCCGTGCCAGCCAGTCTCTTCCGTGCATATGGGGGTTATCTTTCGGACAAATACGGCGCCCGCTTGATTATGTACGCGACGTTCATCGTGTCCGCCATTTGCACCTTCATGTTGGCATACCCTAAGACCGACTACATCATCCACGGCATTGACGGGCCTATACAGTTCTCAACACAGATGAGCTTAGCACCCTTCGTCGTGGCGATCTTCGTGCTTGGCTTCTTCATGTCGCTTGGCAAGGCAGCGGTCTACAAACACATTCCGGTTTACTATCCCGACCATGTCGGTTCTGTCGGCGGTCTCGTTGGTATGATCGGCGGTCTGGGGGGCTTTGTGTTGCCGATTGCCTTCGGCGTCATGAATGACCTCACGGGCATCTGGACGAGCTGCTTCATGCTGCTTTTCGTTATCGTCCTAATCTCGCTTGCGTGGATGCATTTCTCGATCCTTGCCATGGAGCGAAGCGCTGGCACGGAGACGGATCGAAAGGCCCTACCGCAACTGCCTGAAATGGGACCAATCCACAAACCGGAGAAACACGGCGAACTGGCCGGTGTTATCGATGACTGGCGTCCCGACGATCCAGATTTCTGGCACACCAAAGGCCACGCGATTGCACAGCGTAATCTGTGGATTTCTATTCCGGCATTGCTGCTCGCATTTTCAGTTTGGCTGGTGTGGAGTGTTGTCGTCGCCAAACTGCCAGCGATTGGTTTTCAATATACGACCGATCAACTTTTCTGGCTTGCGGCACTGCCGGGCCTCTCCGGTGCAACGTTGCGAATATTCTATTCTTTCATGGTTCCCATTTTCGGTGGACGGCTGTGGACGACGATTACTACAGCCTCTCTGATGATCCCAGCATTCGGCATTGGCTATGCTGTTCAAAACCCTGACACGCCTTACTTGATATTTCTTGTGCTCGCACTTTTATGCGGGCTTGGCGGCGGGAACTTTGCCTCGTCCATGGCCAACATCAGTTTCTTCTTTCCAAAAGCGGAAAAGGGTAATGCCCTTGCTCTGAATGCGGGACTTGGCAACGCAGGCGTCAGCGTCATGCAGTTCCTGGTTCCGATCGTAATCACTACGAGCGTTTTCGGTGTGTTGGGTGGCGAACCACAGGCGGTATCAGAGACCGATAAGTTGTGGTTGCAAAACGCCGGCTTCATCTGGATTCCGTTTTTGATGATTGCAACTGTCGCAGCATGGTTCGGCATGAATGACCTCGAATCCTCGAAGGCATCGTTCAAGGAACAGTCGGTCATCTTCAAGCGTAAGCATAATTGGATCATGTGCTGGCTTTACACCGGCACCTTTGGATCTTTCATTGGCTATTCGGCCGGTTTTCCGTTGCTCGCCAAGACGCAGTTCCCTGAAATCGCCTCGCTTCAGTACGTTTTTCTCGGACCCCTGGTCGGAGCATTATCGCGTGCAGGCACCGGTTGGATTTCCGACAAGTACGGCGGCGCTCGCGTCACGTTCTGGACCTTTATCCTGATGATCGCGGCTGTCGCCGGTGTCCTCTACTTCATTGGAGTTAAAGATCAGCCAGACGCGTTCTGGGGCTTCTTCGCGATGTTCATGGTTCTGTTTTTCGCGACAGGGATTGGCAACGCGTCAACGTTCCAGATGATCCCCGTAATCATGCGCTCAGAGATCGACCACCTCATGCCGGAACTCAATCCCAAGGAGCGTTTGCGCCAAGCAGAGAAAGAGTCGGCGGCAATCATCGGCTTCACCTCGGCTATTGCGGCCTACGGCGCGTTCTTCATCCCAAAAAGCTACGGCTCGTCCATCGCACTCACTGGCGGACCGTCGGCAGCACTCTGGGCCTTCTTAATCTTCTATGTAACCTGCGTAGGGGTCACTTGGTGGTTTTACACCCGACCCGGCGGCTTGCTGCACGACATTGAGCGCAGCAACGACAGCACACCACTATCAGATCCACAGTCGGCAGGATGAGGGAATAAAAAATGAGCCACTTTCTCGATCGGCTAACGTTTTTCAATCGGACGGCTAACGAATTCTCAGACGGCCATGGCATCACGACCAACGAAGACCGGCGTTGGGAGGATGGCTACCGAAAACGCTGGCAGCATGACAAAATCGTGCGCTCAACCCACGGTGTGAACTGCACAGGTTCGTGTTCCTGGAAAATTTACGTCAAGGGCGGCATCGTTACCTGGGAGACCCAGCAGACTGATTATCCGAGAACCCGGCCAGACCTGCCGAACCACGAACCGCGCGGCTGCTCACGCGGTGCGAGCTTTAGTTGGTACCTCTACTCCAACAACCGAGTGAAGTATCCGCTCGTGCGTAAGCGCCTGATGAAACTGTGGCAGGAAGCACGGCGCACAATGACTCCGGTTGCCGCCTGGGCATCGATCGTCGAGGCCCCGGATAGGCGGGCGAGCTATACCAAGAAACGAGGTCACGGCGGCTTTGTACGCGGTAGCTGGGATGAGGTAACGGAACTCATCGCTGCAGCGAACGCTTACACGGCAAAGACGTACGGGCCTGATCGCGTATTCGGTTTCTCACCGATCCCCGCCATGTCGATGGTGTCGTATGCTGCGGGTTCGCGATATCTGTCACTCCTCGGTGGCGTGTGCATGTCGTTTTACGACTGGTATTGCGATTTGCCGCCGGCCAGCCCGCAGACCTGGGGCGAGCAAACCGACGTTCCTGAATCCGCAGACTGGTACAACTCCGGCTTCATCATTCTATGGGGCTCCAACGTTCCCCAGACACGAACGCCTGACGCACATTTCTACACCGAGGCTCGCTATCGCGGTGCCAAGAGTGCCGTTATCTGCCCCGACTATTCGGAGGCTTCGAAATTCGCCGATATGTGGCTGGCCGTAAAACAGGGCACGGACTCGGCGTTGGCGATGGCGATGGGCCACGTCATCCTGCGTGAATTCCACATCGATCGAAAGGTTCCATACTTCGAGGACTATGCGCGTAAGTACACAGACATGCCCATGTTAGTCCGGCTGGTGAAACAGGGCGAGCACTATGTGCCTGAGCGTCTCCTGCGTACGTCAGACTTCGACGGTGCACTCGGCGAGACTAATAACACCGAGTGGAAAACGGTCGCCTATGATGAGGCTGGCGGTGACAAGATCGTCGTGCCGAACGGTTCCGTTGGTTTCCGATGGGGCGAGCAGGGCAAATGGAACCTGGAAGAAAAAGAAACCGGCGGAGATGAGACCAAGCTTCGACTGTCACTCGCCGAGGTCAAGGATGAGTTCGCAGCTGTCGGCTTCCCGTATTTCGGCAATCGGGAGCACGACCATTTTACCGGCACCGATCATCCAAGCGTGCTTGTTCGGAACGTACCGATCAAAAAGCTGAAGCTTGCCGAAGGCGAAACGCTGGTTGCATCCGTCTATGATCTGTTCGTCGCGAATTACGGCATTGACCGTGGCTTTGGCGGCGAGCATGTCTCCAAGAACTATGACGACATGGAGCCCTACACGCCGGCATGGGCTGAAAAGATCACCGGCGTTCCACGTGACCAGATTATCCAGGTTGCGCATGAGTTTGCCTCCAATGCCGAGAAGACCAACGGGCGCTCGATGATCATCATCGGCGCTGCGATGAACCACTGGTACCACTGCGACATGAACTATCGCGGCGTCATTAACATGCTCGTGATGTGTGGGTGTGTAGGCCAGTCGGGAGGGGGCTGGTCACACTACGTTGGTCAAGAGAAGTTACGTCCACAATCCGGCTGGCTACCCCTGGCCTTCGGACTCGATTGGGGGCGTCCGCCCCGTCAGCAGAACTCCACATCCAGCTTCTACGCTCACTCCGATCAGTGGCGTTATGAGACACTTGATGTGAAGGAAATCTTGTCGCCGACGGCACCAACCGGCCCCTGGGATGGCGCACTGATCGACTACAACGTGCGTTCTGAACGTATGGGTTGGCTGCCATCTGCACCGCAACTTGAGACCAATCCGCTCGAAGTTGCAAAGCAGGCTGCTGCCTCCGGGAAGGAAGCGAAAGACTACGTTGCGGATGCGCTGAAATCCGGCGCTCTCAAAATGTCATGCCATGATCCCGACAATCCGAAGAACTGGCCACGCAACATGTTCGTGTGGCGGTCAAACCTGCTCGGTTCATCAGGCAAGGGCCACGAGTATTTCTTGAAGCACCTGCTTGGCACTAGCCACGGCGTCATGGGCAAGGACCTCGGCGAGACCGGGCTAACCAAACCGCAGGACGTGGTCTGGCATGACGAAGCGCCAGAAGGAAAGCTCGACCTGCTGGTGACGCTCGACTTCCGGATGTCGACGACCTGCGTGCTGTCCGACATCGTGCTACCAACAGCGACCTGGTACGAAAAAGACGATCTCAATACATCGGACATGCATCCATTCATTCATCCGCTCACAGGTGCGGTTGATCCTGTATGGGAAGCCAAGTCCGATTGGGAGATCTACAAGGCGATTGCCAAGAAGTTTTCTGACGTCGCACCCGAAGTGCTTGGCGTCGAGCAGGACGTTGTACTAACGCCAATCATGCACGACACGCCCGCGGAAATCGCGCAGGCACTTGATGTCAAGGATTGGATGAAGGGCGAGTGCGAGCCGGTCCCGGGCAAGACAATGCCTGCTGTTGCCGTCGTCGAGCGGGACTATCCCAACCTCTACAAGCGGTTCACATCCCTTGGTCCGCTATTAGAAAAACTTGGCAACGGCACCAAGGGAATCAACTGGAATACCGAGCATGAAATCGATTTCCTCAAGAAGCTGAATGGGAAGGTTCTCGAAGAGGGTGTGTCCAAGGGGTTGGCGAAAATCGAAACCGCGATTGATGCCTGCGAAGTAATCCTCTCGTTAGCTCCTGAGACCAATGGCGAGGTCGCGGTAAAGGCATGGGATTCGCTCTCCAAGTTCACCGGTCGAGACCACAGACATCTAGCGCTGCCGAAGGAGGATGAAAAGATCCGGTTCCGCGATGTCGTAGCGCAACCACGCAAGATCATCTCGTCACCAATCTGGTCGGGGCTCGAGTCAGAGAAGGTTTGCTACAACGCCGGATATACCAACGTGCATGAACTGATCCCGTGGCGGACCCTCACCGGCCGCCAGCAACTCTATCAGGATCATTTGTGGATGCGGGCATTCGGCGAGGCGCTTTGTGTTTATCGCCCGCCCATCGATACGCGCTCCGTCAAGCCAGTTATCGATGCCAAGCCCAACGGCGAAGACCAGATCATCTTGAACTTCATCACGCCGCACCAAAAATGGGGCATCCACTCCACCTACACCGACAACCTGATGATGCTGACGTTATCGCGCGGCGGCCCGATTGTCTGGATCAGCGAAACCGATGCCGCAAAGGTAGGCATCGTCGATAACGACTGGGTCGAAGCCTACAATACAAATGGGGCTCTGGTTGCCCGCGCGGTTGTCTCCCAGCGCATCAAGGAGGGCACGCTCTATATGTACCACGCTCAGGAGAAGATCGTGAACGTGCCGGGCTCTCAGATGACCGGACAACGCGGCGGCATTCATAACTCCGTCACCCGTACGGTAATCAAGCCGACTCACATGATCGGTGGCTACGCCCACCAGTCCTACGGCTTTAACTACTACGGCACGATCGGCACCAATCGAGACGAGTTCGTCATCGTGCGCAAGATGTCGGAGATCGATTGGCTGGAACGGCCGGATAATTCGACGCCGACGGTCACCCCTTTGAACAATGAGGCTGCAGAATGAAAATCCGTGCTCAAGTTGCGATGGTGCTGAACCTCGATAAATGCATTGGGTGTCATACCTGCTCAGTCACCTGCAAGAACGTTTGGACGAACCGTGAAGGCATGGAATACGCCTGGTTCAACAACGTCGAAACAAAGCCCGGCATTGGATATCCGAAAGATTGGGAAAATCAAGATCGCTGGAATGGCGGATGGAAGCGGAAATCGAACGGCAAGATCGAACCCAAGATCGGCGGCAAATGGCGGGTGCTAGCAAAAATTTTCGCCAATCCTGACCTGCCCGAGATCGACGATTACTATGAGCCCTTCACATTCGACTACGATCACTTACAAAGCGCACCTGAACTTGAGGCGTTTCCGACAGCTAGGCCGCGTTCGCTGATAACCGGCGAGCGGATGGAGAAAATCGAATGGGGGCCAAACTGGGAAGAAATTCTTGGTGGTGAATTTTCGAAGAGATCACAAGATTCCAACTTCGACGGCGTTCAAAAAGAGATCTACGGTCAATTCGAAAATACCTTTATGATGTATCTGCCAAGACTGTGCGAGCATTGCCTCAATCCAGCGTGCGTGGCAGCCTGTCCATCTGGTGCAATCTACAAGCGTGAAGAAGACGGCATCGTCCTCATCGATCAGGACAAATGTCGTGGCTGGCGCATGTGTGTTTCCGGCTGCCCTTACAAAAAGATCTATTACAACTGGTCCTCCGGCAAATCAGAAAAGTGTATCTTCTGCTATCCCCGGATTGAAGCCGGTCAACCGACGGTCTGTTCGGAAACCTGTGTCGGGCGCATTCGATATCTCGGCGTCGTACTTTATGATGCAGATGGCATCGAAGCGGCAGCGAGTGTGGAGGACGAAGAAGACCTCTATGAATCGCAACTGAAGATTTTCCTCGATCCAAACGATCCCGATGTGATCGCACAGGCCCGCGCTGATGGTGTGCCTGATGCTTGGTTGGACGCGGCAAAGAGATCACCGATCTACAAAATGGCAATGGAGTGGAAGGTCGCCTTCCCGCTTCACCCAGAATACCGGACGCTACCAATGGTCTGGTACGTGCCACCGCTGTCACCCATCCAATCAGCTGCGGAGGCGGGCAAGATGGGAACTGATGGAGCCATGCCAGATGTTCGGTCGCTGCGCATTCCTCTCAAATACCTCGCCAACCTACTAACCGCCGGCGATGAAGAACCTGTTGCTCTCGGCCTTGAACGCATGCTTGCGATGCGGGCCTATATGCGCGCAAAGACCGTCGACGGTGTCATTGATGAGGTCACACCAAAGCGGGTCGGCATGACGCCACAGCAAATTGAGGACATGTACCAACTGATGGCAATTGCAAACTACGAAGACCGCTTTGTCATTCCGACGACACACCGCGAAGTGGACGAAGACGCCTACGACCTTCGCGGTTCTTGTGGATTTTCATTCGGGAACGGGTGCTCCGATGGGCAATCGGGAACAGGACTGTTCGGCGGCCCATCTAAAATAAAAACTCCGATGGAGATCGAGTAATGAGAAAAACGCTAAAGGTTTTATCAGCACTGCTCTCATATCCAACGGAGGACCTAAAAGAAGCTATTCCAGATATGCGGACGGCGCTTGATGAAGACAACTTGCTGCCGGTGAATAAACGTAACCAGCTCGACCGTCTTCTCGATGAGATCACGACACACAATATATTCGACTTACAAGAACGCTATGTCCTGCTTTTTGATCGCACGCGTTCGCTGTCTCTGCAGCTATTCGAGCATGTGCATGGCGAAAGCCGTGACCGCGGGCAGGCGATGGTAGACCTGCAACAGCTCTACGAGAAAAACGGTCTGCACGTGGCAACGACTGAGTTGCCAGACTATCTCCCACTTTTCTTGGAATTCCTGTCGACACGCCCACACACTGAAGCCTGCAGCCTGCTGGACGAGACGGTCCATATTCTCGAAGCAATTCGGCGCCGGCTTACAAAACGCAAGACACCCTATGCGTCGATTTTCTCTTGCCTCCAGGTCGTCGCAACCAGCAAAGCGCAACCCGAGACTGTGGAGGCGTTGATGATGGCACCGGATCCGGAGCCAGACGATCTCGAAGCGCTTGATGCTGCTTGGGAAGAGGAACAAGTAAAGTTTGGCCCCGAGGCAGACCTGTGCGGCAAGAGCGATCTGACATCGAAACTACGTTCGGCCACTCGTCCTGCACCCGGCATTGTTCAACCAGCGCCACAGCGAACCGTATTTACTCATAAAACATCAACCCGCCCAACAGGGGGATAAGCTCATGTACGATACGCTCAACCACATCGTCTTCGGCTGGTATCCATATCTCTGCCTGACCGTGTTCTTGTTCGGCAGTTGGTTTCGGTTCGATCGCGAGCAGTACACTTGGAAAACAGGCTCAAGCCAACTATTGCGCCGACGGCAGCTCATGTGGGGATCCAACCTATTTCACATTGGTATTCTCATAATATTTTTTGGTCATCTTGTCGGCCTTCTCACACCGATCCAAATATTCGATGCCATTGGTATTAGTCACGGCTTCAAACAAATCATGGCAATCGTGATTGGTGGTCTTGCCGGCTTGGCCTGCCTTGTTGGGATCGCACTGCTGACCCATCGCCGTCTCTTTGACAGTCGGATCCGCGCCACATCATCTTTCGGCGACATCGCAATCTTGTTGCTGCTGTTTGCTCAGCTTCTTCTTGGCTTGGCAACCATCCCCGTTTCCATGGAACATCTTGATGGACACGAGATGGTCAAGTTCATGGGCTGGGCGCAAGGTATCCTGCTGCTGCGTGCCGATGTTTGGCAACTTGTCGCTAACGTGCATCCGATCTTCAAGCTGCATCTTTTCCTCGGAATGACGATCTTTCTCGTGTTCCCGTTTACGCGGCTCGTTCATGTTTGGAGCGCACCTGTCTGGTATCTGGGTCGACGTGGCTATCAAGTGGTCCGCTCACGCGGCTCATCGAACGGTGACAGCGCTTACCAACGCTCACACTCCAGCGAGGTGAAGTCATGAGTTGTTCAAGTCAAACGGCGGTGAAAGATTCGCAGCGGATTCCGTTGTGCATCAACGATGTCGAGATCGCCCATCAGACCATTGCGATGGAAGTTCAAAACCATCCGTCCCAACGACCTGTTGAGGCCTGGCAGGCAGCCAGTAGAGCCTTGGCAGTACGAGAAATACTGTTGCAGGAAGCAAAACGTCTCGAAATAAAGCCAGAACCAACAGGGGATTCATCTGGGCGCACTGAAACGAGCGACGAAGCACTTATCCGTCAACTTATTGCCGCGCAAATCACAACACCAAATCCTGACGACGAGACGTGCCATCGCTACTATCAGCAGAACAGAAAACGTTTTGAAACACCTGCCCTCTATGAGGTGGCACATATTCTTTTGGGCGCATCCACAGAGGACCAAGATCTCTATGCGCAGCGCAGCGCCGAGGCGAAGGAAATTATCGAGGCATTGAACCACAGCCCGCGGGCATTCGCCGCTCTCGCGCGTCAATACTCCGACTGTCCATCATCGAAAGAGGGCGGCAGCCTCGGACAGATAACTCCGGGTCAAACCACACCTGAGTTCGAGGTCGCGCTGACAACCATGCAACCTGGTGAAATCAGCTCAACACCGGTTGAAACCCGCTATGGATTTCATATTATTCTACTGCAACGCAAAGTTGACGGAACCGCACTGCCATTCGAAGTTGTAAAGGAGCGTATTTCCGAATATTTGAGTGACAAGGTCAAACGTATTGCCATTGCGCAATACATCGCGCGGCTGGTATCAGCAGCACGCATTTCTGGCGTTGCCATGCCGGATGCTCAACACCTTCGTGTTTTTTGAAGTAAAAATCTGGGCGGCGAGTGATGAACACGTACGTGTCAGGTCGTCGTCGACTTGGCGCGTTCGCACCAATCCCATATATGATCAGCACAACATGGAAGTTGCTGACTAAACGAGCCGGCAAAGTTCTGCCAATCGTTCAAGTGTTTCGGCCCAACGCCAACAAGACATGGTACGCCGTGCGTAACAGCATACTCTATCGCGGCACGAAAACCGTGTCCGCCTGCTTCCTGCTTGCCAAACCTATTCACGATCAAGAAGTCGGCACCGTTTTCCAATCCAGCAAGAGTCTTCCCAACGACAGCCTCTAGTGCGGCTGGATCAAGCGAACAACCACGCGCCTCAGGACCTCTGTCCTGTGAAATTGACGTCAATTCACGCGTCTCAACGTTTTCAAGCATTACTTCGCACGGCGTACAGTCCGAATTAGCGGGCTCATGATTTATGGCGCCCAGTATACGGTACCCATTTGTTCGCAGCCGAGACGTAACGGCCCTCAGAGTTGAATCGAGTTTATCCGTTGCACCTGTTTGATAAGGCACAGCCGCGAGCAGTAGATTTGTTGCCTGGCTCATAATGATAGATTCCCAAACATTTCGATGTCGAAGTCTTACAACAGAGTGAGCGATATGGACGTCTAAAATGGAACGCTTATCTCGACTTCTGAATACAGACTATGATCTATATCAACTCGGCCCCGGCGGGGCGGTACACCCAGGTGTCATTACTTGCCAACACCAGGATAAGAATAAAGCGATATCAGGAGATAAGCATGAGCAACAAAGGTTTTGCGGGATTTCTTCCCTGGTGGGTTTGGGTCATCGTTGCAATTGAAGCTTGCGTACCAACGGTCTTTGGACTTGCCACATGGATGGATCCAGCTGCGTTTATCGAGGGCGCTCAAGGCGTGTCATATGAAATAATGCTTTATATCACGCGGAACCTAACAACCGCGCTGGGCATTGTACTCGCCGTTTTGCTGCGCAGCCATGTCGCAATTTTCATTCTATTTATAGTTAGAATGACCACCGATATGACTGACATGGTCAATGCCACATTCAATGGCGGGGGAGAAAGCGTTGTGCAGACCATACCCTTTCTGATCGTACTTTTGGTTGTTCTTCCACTGTTCGCCCTTCGCCATCTCTGGGGTCGCATCAATCAAAACTAGGATATGGTTTCAAGAGCATATGAGAAGAACAATGACGAAAGCAGCAGCCAATCACGCGATTGCCCGTTCGTTCCCGGATGGACTCAAATGAAATCAAAAAAAGACAAAATTCGTTCGTTGCTCAAGGCGATTGAAACCGGCGATGCGCAGGCGGTGGCAGTTGTGAATGAAGCTCAATACATTCAGCACAATCCTCAGACCCAAGAAGGCAGCGAGGGTTTGGCGGCCCTGTTCCAGCGGCTGTCCAAAACCTCACCGCGGGTGAACATAGTGCGGGCCTTTGAAGACGGCGAATTCGTCTTCGCTCACACCGAGTACGATTTCGCAAGCCGGAAAATTGGCTTTGAAGTCTTCAGGTTTAATGCTGGCCACGCCGTGGAGCATTGGGACAATATTCAGGAAAGACAGGGACCAAATCATGCCGGTCGCAGTATGGTGGACGGGCCAACCGAAGCAACCGACCACGACCTGACGGAAAGCAACCGCGCGCTCGTTCGATCCTTCGTTGAAACGGTGCTCATTGACGGGCAACTCAATCGGCTCACCGAATTCATCAACGTGGATACCTACGCTGAACACAACCCACGATTGGGAGATGGCGTGTCCGTTCTCCGACGTGCGTTGGAATCCGAGATTGATAACCACAGACGCATCGACTATCAACGCGTCCATCGTGTTCTGGCCGAAGGAAACTTCGTTCTTTGCGTCAGCGAGGGCAACTACGGCGGCGTCTATTCCGCTTTCTACGATCTTTTTCGGCTCACCAATGGTCAAGTTGTGGAGCATTGGGACACGACCGAAAAAATCGCGCCACGCAGCGAGTGGAAAAACGATAATGGCAAGTTCTGAGGCTCATCTCAATAACTAGGAAGTCACGGACCAGGGCATTGCGGAAATGACCGCGCCGAGTCAAAAACCCTCGAACTCCCCGTCCCACATTATTGCCAACCCAACTCCTGGATAAGCGTAAGGCAATACGTGCCGGTGTTGTGTGTTGGGCGATTTCGAATCCATCCGTCGCAGAGATTGACCGCCGTACTTAAGCAACCGTGTCGATCCGCACGATCCGCTTACACGTCAGCTGCCGACGTCACGGTTTCTCAAACAACGCTTCGCAATGGTGCAGAAAAGGAAACGACCACCTCTCTAAGGGCTGTTCAGAATATTCGCCTCGCCCCAATCACGCATTTGGTGCAGCACCTGTCGAAGAGAGCGACCTTTGTCCGTGAGGCTGTATTCGACTTTGGGTGGCACTTGTGGATAGACTTTGCGATCAACCAGGCCATCTGCCTCTAGTTCTCGAAGCTGATTTGTAAGTGTGCGTTGGGTGATTTTCGACAGTAACTTTTGGAGCTCTGAGAAGCGCTTGGTGCCATCCATCAGAAGAAACAAGATCACGCCTTTCCATTTTCCTCCAATAACATCGAGCGTCGCTTCAACGGGGCATTCGATATATTGGGCGTGGCGTTGTTTGCGTGTCATCAAAGCTCCCTAAGTGCAAAATAGGACACTATAGGCAATATTTCTGCGTACTTCATTTTTGAAATGTTAGAGCGCATCTTCCTCCAAAGCAATGCACCTTGGAGGAACAAAAATGGCTCTGAATATGACCCCAGAACTTTACTGGACTGCTTTAACCACGCTCTTGACGTCTTTGTTGTGGGTGCCGCATATCGTTCAGCGCATGATCGAATTGAACCCCTACGAGGCGTTTCGCGATCCTCGTCATGACGTCGACACAAAAGCGCCTTGGGCGCAGCGTGCTATCCGCGCGCACACAAATGCTGTCGAGAACCTTGTTGTGTTCGGCATTTTAGCGCTGACTGTTAACGCACTGGGCGCTGGCACACCTCTGACTGCTTTAGCAGCAGCGTTATTCTTTTTTGCACGCTTTGCGCACTACGTGTTCTACGTGACCGGAACACCATGGCTTCGTACACCAATGTTTCTGGTTGGGTTTTTATGCCAGCTGGCGATGGTTGGAACTCTTCTTGGTATACTTTGAGAAGCTAATAATCATTTTTTTGGACCCGTCGCGCCAGGTGGCGGACTTAGCCGTGGCGCACTTACCGTCCCTGGAAATTTCCGGCCCACACTCTTGCCAAGCGAACTCCTAGATCAGAGTAAAGCAATACCTGCCAGTGTTGTGTGTTGGGTGAGTTCAAATCCCTCCGACGCAGCAAATGACTGCTGTGCTCAAACGACCAATGCGATACGGAAGGTTGGCTTGTAGACCCGCTACCAACGACACAGTTCATCAAACAACTCGTCGTTGACCGACCAGGAGCAAACGTTGGCGTCGTCAAGAGACACCATTTTGAATTCTGAATTCATTGCACTAGTATGCGCTGATATTGGCGGCAAAAGAGATAGGGATTATTACATTGGTAGCAATCGAGTTTTCGGCATTATTTCTGTGTGGCATCTTCTTCGGCGCTGCCGTGTACATTTCCATTGCACAGCATCCCGCTACGATGAAAACGGGCACACCATTTGCTGCTAAATTTTTCCCGCCAATGTATAATCTAGCCGCGCCTATGCAGATCACAACAGCGATTGGTGGCACGTTAGCCGGTCTTCTCCAGTGGTTTTTTGGTGGTAGTATTATCTGGCTGGTTGGTGCTGTGTTACTTATTTTCGTTATACCTTTCACCTTGATCTTTCTTCAGCCAATCAATGATCAATTGCTCGATACAGATGCGCAGCGAACAGACGCTGACACCGAGAAATTGCTAAATCAGTGGGCTCCTCGTCATTGGGTCCGGAGTATCGCCAGCGGTCTTGCCTTCGCTTTATATATTTGGGCGAGCGTCACCGCTTGAGTCTGACCATACGTGGGGCGTAACGACTGAACGTCATCATCGAATTGCAAAGCATAAATTGAAGACACACCTATCCTGAGAAAGCCTAGCTTTCCAGCAAGGGGCCAATGGCCGAGTGGCTCCCCGTCCCACACTGTTGCCAGCCCGGCTCAGGCGAACGGACGTCTGGCCTACTCCCCCACCAAACCCTCACCCGCTGCCAGCACTGCAAAATAAACCGCAACGGCCACAAGCACGACCTGCACGAGCAGCGATGCCGGAAATCCACTCCACAATGTGATGCATAATGCGACAACGCCGATCACCGTTGCGGCCAACGTCACATGCCGCCAGCTCGTCACGCGCACCGGATGCACAAAACGCAACGGCACAAACGTCATAACGATAAAGAAGATCACCACAAGCCCTGCCAACCACACCGATAGGTCGAGGGCGAAAATGTAGAACGCGACGATATTCCAAACGGCGGGGAAGCCGATGAAGTGATTGGTCTCGGCTTTGCTGTCAACATCGGCGAAATGAAACAACGACGACAACAAAACCGCGCAACACAACACCAAGCCTAAAGTGCCAGGTAGATATCCGGCGAAATGCAACGCTAAGACCGGCACGAAGACATATGTGAGATAATCGACAACTAGGTCGAGGCGTTCGCCGCTGAACCGCTTCAGCCGCTGGCCGACATCGAATGCACGCGCCAAAGGTCCATCAACCCCGTCGACAATCAACGCCACGGTCAACCAGAAGAAGACCTCTTCCCAGGCCCGTGCAAAAACCGCGAGCGTGGCAAGAAATGCGAAGACGGCACCAAGGCCCGTGAAGACATGCACCAGCGCTGCAGCCCACGTCCCCCGTCTTTGGGTGCGGTCTGGATCGGCGGGCTGGCTATGCGTGTCGTTCTCGGCCATGGCCCCAATCTCACTCACAAACAAAAAAAGGAGTGCATGACGCACTCCTAATTTGACTTACTGCTTTGTCGCGTCAGGCCACCATGGAGGCGGCGCGCGTATTAGAAGCGGTGCTTGACCGACCCGCGAATGCGCAGATCGCTGTCTTCGTCGTTTGAAACACCGTCTTGCTCAGGTTCGACATCTTGTGGAGTTGCAGCCGCACCGTAAAGCAGCTCTAGGCCGAAATCCATTTTTGGAAGAACACCAAGGCTACCGAGACCAGGAATGCGAACTTCCGTGCCTGTTTCAGCCGATTTTTTGCCAGTAGTCGTGTCAAAGCCGGCGCCGATATCCGGTGCCTTCTCAACCACGACCCCCTCCGGCGTCGTGCCGACCTGGTCTTCCTGGAACGCCAACGCGGACTGGCTCGCAAAGCCTAGTGCAACACACAGCGCATATATCTTGATCGTTTTCATTTGGTTCTCAACCTAAGCGAAGCAACGCGACGCACAAG
>JAJFHI010000123.1 GCA_021775715.1 Hyphomicrobiaceae bacterium
TGGGGGCGTCCTGCATGACAGACTTTTCAGGTGTGGCCGCTGAAGGCGAGACACCGGTCAATCCTTACAGCTTGCTTGAGGCCGTCAACCGGTCGAGCGATACCGCGCATACAGCCTGGCTGATTTTCCTCGGCCTCATGACCTATCTGATGGTCGCTGTCGCTGGCGTGACGCATCGCGACTTTCTGGTCGAAAAACCAGTTGCGCTACCGATCCTGCAAGTCGATATCCCGCAGGCACAGTTTTTCCAATTCGCCCCAATTCTGTTGGTGCTTCTGCACTTGGGTGTTGTGGCGCAGCTTGTACTCGTGGCGCGCAAAACACTTGAGTTCGACAAATCCATTCGCCTTCTGGAAACCAGTCCGCGGCGTACGCACCCGCTGCGCTTGGAACTACACAACTTCTTCTTTGTCCAAGGCATCGCCGGGCCACAACGCAGCGCGGTCATGGGCGCATTCCTGCATGCGATGAGCTGGCTGACGCTGGTCATCCTGCCTGTCGTCCTTATCCTTTACATCCAGGTTGTATTCCTGCCTTACCACAGCGTCACCATCACCTGGACACACCGCATCGCATTGCTGGTCGATGTTGCAATGTTGGTGTCGATCGGTGTCTTCCTTTCGCGTGCTGAGACGTCGTTCTTCAAAGCCTTTTGGCGCACCGTTGCCTCCCACCCGATCAGCGTCTTCATTACAGCTTCCGTCCTCGGCGTCGTGAGCGTATTCTCGTTTTTCGTCGCAACTGTTCCCGGCGAAGCCATGGACGTTGCAGCCCGGCGCCTGCTTGGCCAGGACGCAAACCAACATACCGAAAGTAGCCGTCGTTTTCGCAGTGGTTTCCTGTTGCCGTTCTGGTCATCTGGCGAACGAAACGGGCCGTTGTTCGGCCTTTTCCACCGCAACCTGGTCGTCACCGATACCGATCTAGTTGTCGATAAAGACGTGACGGCCGGCGAGCCAAGTCTAAACCTGCGCGGTCGTGATCTGCGCTATGCAAAACTCGACCGCTCGGACCTGCATCAGGCAGACCTGACAGGCGCCAACCTTAATGATGCAAGTTTTGATGGTGCGGACTTGCGCGATGCCTGGATGCATTGCGCCGACCTCAATGAACTTTTGCTGACAGAAGACCGCAAGCTCGCGGTTTGCACATCAGCGGTTCGGGCAGACTTTTCGCGCGCTAACTTAACTGGCGCTCGCCTCACTGGCATCGACGCGCGTTATGCAAGATTTGAAGCCGCAAAAATGGATGAAGCCCAACTTACCTACGCCATCCTGATCGGCGCCGGGTTCTCAAGTGCATCCGTGCAGAAAGCTGACTTCACCGGCGGCGTACAGGCTCAGGGCGTAAACTTCCTTGTTGCCAACGTGCAAGGCTCCGACTTCACCGGCGCCCAAGTTCAGTTCGCCGATTTCTCGTCTGCTTCGATGCAGGGCGCAACATTTGATTATGCCCACCTGCAAAGTGCAATTATGCGCGGTGCCAATCTCGAAGCCTCCAGCTTATTGCGCGCCAAATTGCAGGGTGCCGATATGAGCGATGCGATTATTGCCGGCACTGACATGCGATGGGCTGCCATTTGGGAAAGCAAGCCGCCAAATGGCGACCCAACCGGCCTCGCCGACCTGTCCGACTTAGATTTCTCTCCAATCACGAAAGATGAACGCGAGACACTGCAGTCAACGCTCAACCGCATTGATGCACCGCGGCTCAGACGGCAGGTCGCCGACGCCATGAAGCCGCTGATGACGCCGGCCGGTGGTGGCGCCGGTTGGGCTGAAAGCAAAGTCGGCTACCAGTGGCGCGACTTGCAACAGGATGCCTACAGCAGTGCAGATGTCTCCGCTGATTATCGCGCACGCCTGACCACCTATCTGACGACTATGATGTGCCGACCAACGTGGCGTAATGGCTCGATCGCAACGGGCATCGCACGGCGTGCACAATCGCCGCTGTTCCGTGGCAGTGCGTCGGAGGTCTACCTCACGCTGAAACAGAAGTCCTGCCCGGCCTCAACGTCGATGTCCGTTAAGTTGATGGCCGACGTGCTGTCCGCCACAGACCTTGCCGAGCCTGCACCAGCGCCGGTACCGGCACCACAGCCGGTGGCGCAAGATCCCGCTGTCGCGGCGCCTGGCGTGACGCCTTAAGCGGCCTCCCAGATCAGGCGTTCCGGGCCAAATAACCCGCCACTTGATCATTGACGCAAAAGAACATATATAGAACAAACGATATCGAATGACGCGTTTGTAGGATATGACTGTGTCTGCCACGTCAGCCATCCGGTCGAAGCGGCAAGTGCATCTCGTAAACAGTGGACAAGCCGCACTTGGCGGGTTCGGCGAGAGCCAGGGCCAGCTAACGTTGTGCATACGAATCATGAGCGACACCTTCGCTGGGCCCAACCGGGGCACGCGCAGACCGCTGACAGAAGCGAATAGGAGTAAGATCCATGGCAGGTTCCATCAACAAGGTGATCCTCGTTGGCAATCTTGGCAACGACCCTGAAATCCGCCGCACACAGGATGGCCGCCCGATCGCCAACCTCTCGATTGCGACGAGTGAGAGCTGGCGTGACAAGAATACCGGCGAGAAGCGCGAAAAGACGGAATGGCACCGTGTCGTGATCTTCAATGAAGGCCTATGCAAAATAGCCGAGCAGTATTTGAAAAAAGGCGCGAAGGTCTACCTCGAAGGCCAGCTTCAAACACGTAAATGGCAGGACCAGTCCGGCCAGGACAAATATTCGACTGAGGTCGTCCTGCAGGGCTTTAATGGCAACCTGACCATGCTTGATGGCCGCAGTGGTGGCGCCGGTGCTGGCATGAGCGACAACAACCAGAGCGGTTACAGCAGCGGCGGCGGCGGTGGTGGCAACGACTACGGTGCAGCCCGTGGTAATGTCGGTGGTGGCAATGTCAGCGGTGGTAACGGCAATGGTAATGGCGGCAACGGCTCGTCTGGTGGCAATTTCGACAAAAGCCTCGACGACGAAATTCCGTTCTAAGCGCTGCTGAAACTATCAACGCTTCATATTTGAAAAGGCTGGGCACCGTCCCAGCCTTTTCTGCATCCGCACTGACGTCATATCATCGAGAACCATTTGCGGCCCTGGTGCGTAGTTCTTGATCAAATCGCTCTCGCCGCGTCCAAATGATCGCACACCGCCCCATCAATATTGCTGTGCCCCCCACTTTCACGCTAACAAAAGCTCCATGGCCAGAACCCCTAAATCCACCAGAGTCAGCAAACCGCCTGCCGCTGGCAAACCAGCCGCGCACGTCATTCACGTTGCTGGCGCGCGCGAACACAACCTGAAGAACGTCGATCTGACGATCCCGCGCGATGCCCTCGTCGTGTTCACAGGGCTTTCAGGCTCCGGTAAGTCATCTCTCGCCTTCGACACGATTTACGCCGAAGGACAGCGCCGCTACGTCGAAAGCCTGTCAGCCTATGCGCGCCAATTTTTGCAGATGATGCAAAAGCCGGACGTCGACCATATCGACGGCCTGTCACCAGCGATTTCCATCGAGCAAAAGACAACATCGAAAAACCCACGTTCAACCGTTGGCACCGTCACCGAAATTTACGACTACCTACGTTTGCTGTTTGCGCGCGTCGGCGTGCCCTACTCACCGGCCACGGGTCTGCCAATCGAGAGCCAGACCGTCACACAAATGGTCGACCGTGTTCTCGAACTCGAAGAAGGCACGCGTTTGTACCTGCTGGCACCGTTGGTGCGCGGGCGCAAAGGCGAATTTAAAAAAGACCTCGCAGCCTTGATGAAGAAGGGCTTCCAGCGCGTCAAAATCAATGGCGAGTTTCACGAAATTCCCGACGCGCCGGAGCTCAACAAAAAATACAAGCACGACATCGACGTCGTCATCGACCGTGTCGTTGTGCGTGCCGATGCCAAATCACGCCTGGCCGACAGCTTTGAAACCGCACTGGAGATCTCAGACGGTCTCGCGATTGCCGAGTTCGCCGATAAGCCGCTGAAGGCCGCCAAAACGTCCGGCGCCAACAAGTCGAAAAACGACACGCACGAACGCATCGTGTTTTCCGCAAACTTCGCCTGCCCGGTGTCCGGCTTCACGATTGATGAA
>JAJFHI010000124.1 GCA_021775715.1 Hyphomicrobiaceae bacterium
CCAAGCCCGGCACGCACACGCCCAAGACCTGCCTCGACCGTCTCGCGCACATCGGCATCAACATTGCGAGTGAGAAGTTCAGCCATTGTCGAGTCTGCGGTGTTGGCTTCGACGGGATCCACAACCATACGTGCGAACGCGTTGTTGGCATTGAGAATGCGGCCAATGCCATCAACCGTCGCAATCCCGAACGGCGCCGACTGAAAGAAGCGCTGGAACGATCCAGCGGCTTCGTGGCCGACAAACGAGCTCTCAACGCCCGTGTTAAGTTTGGCCAGCGCCAACACATAACCGTTAGCCACCTGATCCCACTTGCCCGTCACACGCACCGGCAACAAATGCCCACTGTCGCTCAATAGATCTAGTTCCGTAACAACTATGTTCTCGTCGTCGCGGGGGTCAGTAAGATCGCCAGACAAATCAGCGCTGGCGTCTGTTTTGCGCAACCCTCGCAGTACAATATCAGCACTTTCACGTGTGAGGATATCAGCGAGATCGCGCCCACCAGCGGTATCCCAGTTGGCCTTCAAGCCAAGCCAGCTCTGCACTGTCGCGTTGACGTGCTGTACCGCCCCATTGCGATCAAGCGCGATAAACCCGACCGGCAAGGCGTTGTAGAACTGCAATTCAGACGCGAGATCAGCGACGGCAATCTGTTCGCGCACGCGCTGCTCTGAGACGTCCTGAATGGTCCAGTAGGCCAAGTTGCCGTATTCAACTGATTTTGGCGATGCCTGATCACCATCCAAATATGGACGCACCAGTACGCGATAAACGCAGCGATGTGGTTGGCCATTTCTCGCGCTCGCAACACCCATATCGAGCGTTGGTACAAACTCCGCGGCACAAACAATCTCTTCGGTATGAAATGCACCTTCTTCCGCGGCCCGGCTGAGACGGTACATAGCCTCTGTCGCATCAGGGGAATGACCGAGAATTGTCTTCAACGACATGCTGGTTTTCTTGCCGGGACCTGTGGGATCGGATGCAGCTGGCGCGCGAAGCAAATCACGAAACGCCGCGTTCGACCACATGATCTGCCCATTGCGGCCTGTGACCATGACGGCGTCTTCAAGCTGTTCGGCGATGGTTGCTGCGAACCGGGTCTCGGGCAGACGGTCGCCAATATGGATATGACCGGCCACTACAGCGAACAGGAAAAAAATGCCAAACATCGCAGCAAGCGAAAGAAGGATCAGCGGCAAGGGCTGGGCAAAACCGCCGGAGATGACCGTCAGCATAACGGCGCCAGCAGCTATCATAACGGAGACGACAGTAATCATGCCTCGGCGCTCTTGCAGGCCAGTCATGTTCTGGTCTGCGTCCACGTGTTCGATATCAGTCGTGCGATCGATCATAGCGCTGGACGCTATATGATTCTGGCAAACAAGGGCGGCAGTGAAGGCGGCCAATAAGGGCATGTTGTACTCAACTTTTTAACGCGATACTGAATTTCGATCTCAGGGCGCGGCCATGCTGCAACCCGCAGTCGGACAGCTCCAGCTCGTCGCCGCCCTTGCCTTAGTCTTTAACGATCGCAGTTAAGATGGAATGAATATTCGCAACGCACGTCACCCGATCCCTCCACAATGGGCTAAGTTTCGGGGGAAACTCGCTGATTCGCGGCATTTTTCGCTTAAGTTGCGTGCCAAATCGGGGCCATGATCTGACTTCCGGCCGCGCGATATTTTTACAGTTTGTGTGCGCACGACCTTTGCCGCTCACACAGAGGGGCGCTCAACGATCGTGTCGGCGCTAATTTTAGGCTTGCGGCATCCGCCGCGCCATTCATGGATGGGGACTGCTTTGTATTACATCATTTTGCTGATCGTGCTCGGCGGCCTTGGCTTTGCGTTTTGGCGATTTGGTCTGCCGATGATCAGGGGAGAGGCCACAGCCAGCACACTGTTTGGCAATAAATCCGAACGGCGACTCGAAATTCTTGAGCAGGCAAACGTCGACGGCCGCCGTCGCCTTGTCATGATCCGGCGCGACAACGTTGAACACCTGATCATGACCGGCGGTCCGGTTGATGTGGTTATCGAAACTGGAATCGGCGATGTGAAGACCAAGGCGCCTCAGCTTGCCGACCCACCGAAGGCTGTTTTCTCACGCCAGCCGCGCAATCTCGGGCAAGCCGGGTCATCCGACAGCTGACGTGCGCGCACCACGATGTCAACAGGTCAACGCTCTTGCGTTAGAACCAAGTGTGCAGGATGTCGCAGGCTGGCGGTCGCGAAGGTTGTGGGGATGGCAGTGTAGCACATTGCCTTCAGAGCATCGGGCGTGGTTCCTGGCATCGGCCCCGGTCGATGAATTTTCCAGTCAAGGCGTAGACGATATTGAAAGATCATATGTTTGTAAGATCCCTGTCCTTTTGCATTTGCGCCATTGTCATCAGCGCGACACCGCCAAGCGTGTTGGCACAGACGTCGCGCTTTGAATTCGCCAAGGATTGGTCGACTGACGTAAATCCCGCTTTGGTGGCTCAATCGTCCGAGCAACAGTTATCCCAGTCGGCTGCAGAAGAAAAATTCGTCGCGCAACCAATCGAGCCGGAACCCGCTGCGCCAAGTCCAAGCCAGACCGAAACGCCGGAACCGGCACCAGAAGCCACGACCGCACCTCCTGAGACAGCGGTGGAAAATGACGCAGTAAAGCCGGCAGCAGAGAAAAAGAAGGCAACCCTTCCCGACGATTTGAAAAAATTGATTGACCCGATCGAGGATCTGACAAAGCAGATCGATGAACTTCGCAACAAGGTCGAACGCTTGAAGGATCGTGATGATTCCCTTGTTGGTATCGTGCCGGTCATCAATGAGGTTATCTACGATTCCGACGTGGCAATCGAAAAGTTGCAGCCGAGAACCGACCGCTTTCGAGCACAATTGACAAAACTGGGACCTGCCCCTAATGGCAAGGACGTTCCAGAAGACACGCCGGAAATTGCATTTGAACGCGAACGACTTGTCTTGATCACCGGGTCCATCGACGGTGCAATCAAGAATGCTGCATTGGCACGCGAACGCGCACGTCAGCTGGTCGGAACACTGCAATCGTATCGCCAGAGTATTTTTACGCGCAACCTTTTCAAGCGTACGGCCTCACCACTCCTGCCCAGCACCTGGAAGAGCGTGTGGTTTTCAATTCCCCGCGCGTTCGAACAACTCAACTACATCATTAGCGATTGGTGGGACCAGGCACATGACTTCATCCCCGCCCTGATCGGTCTGTTTGGCCTCGCCGTATTTGCATATGCTAGTTTGCGCCATGTTGTCCGCCATCTGCTGCGAACCAAACTTCCGCGTGACCCAGGAACGCCGCCGTCCTTCTTTACGCGGGCTGCAACAGCTGGATGGGCTGCCGCGGCAATGGCGTTACCGTCCGCACTTGCGGCAAGCATCCTCTATTACGGCATCGACACATTGGGATTGTTCGATGCCCGCATTCAACCTTTAGCGCGCCAGATCTATCTGGGCTTCCTGGTATACGTTGGTGCAGCAGCCTTGGTGCAGGCCTACCTCCAGCCAAACCGCCCCAGCTGGCGGCTTATCGAAATCGCAACACCGGCGGCTCGACGCACTTCGTGGATAATCAAGGCGATCGCCGGGCTCTACGCAATCGACATTGTACTGCGCGAAGGCATTCGCATGTTGTTCCTGCCGCTGCCCGTCAGC
>JAJFHI010000125.1 GCA_021775715.1 Hyphomicrobiaceae bacterium
GGGGTTGGGATGTATCGGACGAGCTTACCATCGGATTTCTTTGTGTTTTTCCATCAATCGTGGCTCACGCGCTAAGTGCTGGAGCTGCGGGGAAGTTTATAGCACCTTGCAACACTTCGTCATCGTTTTGTCGGACAAGAGCTGTTTGCGTAGCACTCACATAGTCGGCCATCGCCGCACGAGCCTCGTTGGCTCCGACATCCGGTATCAGGCCATGGGCTGCAAAGCTGTCCTCAAGCGCCCCCACAGGTACATCTGTGTTGGTCTCCAGCGCGGCCCGGTAAACTGCAATTCGCTCGTAGAGACCTGCCGCGGCCCGGCGCACATGGCCGCCGACCTTGAGATCGCCCACCCCGATTTCACGCATGCAATCGTCGATGTCGGTCACAAAACCCTCGACCAGTAGTCGCAGGACGTCGTCAGGCACTGGTATTTGGCCCCGCAGCCGTTCCATCACCAGGAACATATGAAGAACGATGGACTCGTACCGACCGACCATCGTATCAGGCACACCGCCCGATCCGAAAAACGCCGGTTGGCGGGCCTGCGCCACTACTGCGCCATAAATCTCGGTTGCTTTGGCCTTCGACGAATTGTTTTTATTCAGCCATCGCAGCATGTTTGAACCCCGTATCAATCAGAAATGCGAGGATAATGGCCGTTGTAGCCCTTGAGTTGCAGCCACCAAATGGTCACGCTACATAAATACAAACAAGCATGAAGAATGATTCTTGATCTGACCGGCGCCGCCGGATGAGTTTGACTTTGAGGGACGTACGACATTGGGGCGAGCGATGCGCAAAAAGAAGCGTTTTCAGAGCACGGCTGGCAAACGGTCGGGTTGGCACGTCGTGTTGGTCGTCTGTGCGGCTCCGCTGTTTGCAGGCACCGCGCTGACGGGCTGCTCCAACAACCTCATCAAACACGGTCAACATTTCCGTCCGGCAGACCTCCAGCAGATTCAACCTGGCCAAAGCAAAGACCAGGTGAAACTCGCACTTGGAACCCCAAGCACGCAAAGCGCGTCGGGCGCCGGTGAGGCTTACTACTACATATCGAGCACAAGCTCGCAGGCCGCTTTTCTGAAACCGAAAGAAATAAACCGCCAGATCGTCGCTGTGTACTTTAACGAAGTCGGCAGTGTCGATCGGGTTGCAAATTACGGTTTGAAAGACGGCAAGGTGTTTGACTACCTCACGCGCACGACACCCGCGCCTGGTGCAAGCGATGAAGGCCTGATCCAGCAGTTGTTCCGCAACCTCGGCCAGAACAAACAGATCTTCGATCCCAACAAGTACTAGGTTTCGCATCACCACCGTCATTCCCGTAAAAAACGGGAATCCAAGTGGGCAACTGCGGCTTGGTGGGTGGTGGTTCCTTGAGGTGTCACGGCGTGTGGCTGGCGGAGTCGGTTTTCTCTCACGGGGCGCACCGGTCGCTAGCGCGACCTTCCCCTGCGAGGGCGCGCTGCAACGCAGCGGGTCGCGGTGCTCCCCGGCCTCTGGCATTAACATTTTACCTAATCCGTTTGTCCGGAACACACAGGCGAGCAGGCCTGCAACCTGCCGAGTTGATACGGCTGCGATCGTGCCGTATCGCGAGACCGCTGTTTCCCCTTGCTCGATCTCGGCACATGGCACCCGGGTTTGATCGTACGAGCGACAAGCGAGTGCGTGAATCAATCCCGGCCCCGTGCGGAGCCTGCCCGCAGGGCAGAATTGCGTGAGCACACAACACTCTTTACGCTATCGCTTTGCTACTTGAGCGCGGTCCGGGGCCCGTACGCAGCCCGAGCCACAGCACCGATCGACCCACGCTTTTTCGCGTGCTGCATGAATCGGCAGCTTAACAACCGCGAGGAATAGCGCGAGCACTACAAAAAAGGCCCCGCAGTTTCCTGCAGGGCCTTTCGTCTTCGATGTATATCTAATCAGCCATCGTCTAGTTGTGCGAGAGCACAGCCAACAAAAGCAACGCGACGATGTTGGTAATCTTGATCACCGGGTTCACAGCTGGGCCTGCCGTATCTTTGTACGGATCACCAACAGTGTCGCCTGTCACGGATGCCTTGTGCGCTTCGGAACCCTTTTCGTGCTTAACGCCATCTTCGTCGACAAAGCCATCTTCAAATGACTTCTTGGCGTTGTCCCAGGCACCACCACCGGATGTCATCGACAGCGCGATAAACACGCCGGTTACGATCACACCGAGCAGCATTGCGCCAACGGCAGAGAACGCCGCTGATTTGCCGGCAACACCAGCGCCTGCGATAAAGTAGATCGCAAAGAACATCACGATCGGTGACAAAACCGGCAGAAGTGATGGCACGACCATCTCTTTGATCGCAGCTTTCGTCAAAAGATCGACGGCTGCCGCATAGTCTGGCCGCTCAGTGCCTTCCATGATTCCTGGCTTTTCGCGGAACTGACGGCGTACTTCCTGCACAATCGCACCAGCAGCACGACCAACGGCCATCATCGCCATACCTGAGAACACGTAAGGAATAAGACCACCGATCAGCAGGCCAACCACAACGTATGGGTTGGACAATGAGAAGTCCGGTGTCACACCCCTGAAGAACTGGAAGACAGTTGAGCCTTCTGCGTTTGCCTGTGCGATGAAGTACTGAAGGTCGGAGCTGTAGGCTGCAAACAACACCAGGGCACCGAGACCAGCAGAGCCAATCGCGTAGCCTTTGGTGACAGCTTTCGTCGTGTTGCCAACAGCATCAAGCGCGTCCGTCGAGCGGCGCACTTCTGCCGGCAGACCCGCCATTTCAGCAATGCCGCCCGCGTTGTC
>JAJFHI010000126.1 GCA_021775715.1 Hyphomicrobiaceae bacterium
GCGACCTCAAAGGTATTTCGCGTTTCGTTGGTGAACTTACAGAAGTTGACTTTGTGCGTATGGTCGGCGCCCGCGAGCATTCGAATGTTTGCACCGGCACAAAACACGCGATCTTTGCCTGACTTTAAAACGACCGCCTTGACGCCTGGATGTTCGAAACGGAGGCGCTGGACAGCGTCGGCAAGCTCAATGTCAACGCCCAGGTCGTAGGAATTCAGCTTTAGCTCATAGCCATCCATAAGCCCGCCATCTTCGGCCACATCCATAATGAGGGAGGCAACATCGCCGTCAATCTCAATGCGCCAATGACGGTATTTGGATGGGTCTGTTTGGAAATCAATGCGCATGGTGCCCTATCTCAACGTTGGGTTCGTATTAGTGAAATATAATACATGAAAATGCGGCTATCTAGCCAGCGTATGCACCAATATGCATCATCGTACAACAGTTTGGATTGAAATTTGTGAAATATATCACATTATTTGGGGTGCCAGACGAAAGCGCGGGCGCATCCGGAGGGTGTCTTCAAGCTCGTCGCCGGGTGGAAGGGCCGTGACGTCTACTTGGAATTTTTTTAGCAGAACTACCTCCTTCGACGGGACGAGTCCCATAACGCTCTCTTCGTTGACCTGTGCATTTGCGAAGCATGTGACAGCCATAGCTGTCAGACGCTCAACGGCATGGCGACGCTGCATCAAGATTTTGAGACATGCATTCGTCGTTTGGATCAAACCCTGCAACAGATGACGCTCGGGGCTGTTGGGCGAACACCCCATCCACACCGGTTCCCAAACTTCATGGGCCTCCCAAAAGAAGCCAGCGTCATAGAGATCAAAGCCGAACAGGTAGCACGTGTTTGCATCCCAGTTGGCAGCGACAGTTCGCGTTGGCGCAACCTTTGCCGCGCGGCAGGCGGGATTGTCGGCGGAAGGCCGTGCATTGCGACCAGGCACATGTGGTTGGTTGGGCAATGGATAGATACGATTGAAAGTCGCCGATCCGGCCGCCTCGCGTCTAGTCGTGTTTGCCATCGTCATGCTGCAACATCCGAGCGTGCTTTTTCGATTCGTTGCAAACGCCAGATGTATTCGGCGACGATTTTGACTGTTTGCTCGGGCTGATCAATATGAGGTGAGTGCCGGCAGTTCGAAAGCATCTCAACATCAACGGGGCTATAGACATCATCCACAACCACGTCCACCTGCGCACGGGTTCCATATTGGTCGTCCTCGCCCTGAATCACCAGAACCGGCATGCGCAGATAAGCCAGCGGCTCAGTGATATCCCAATCCTTGAATTCTGGGTGCAACCAGGCGTCCTTCCAGCCTCGAAAGGCACCGTCCACATCCTTGTGATATTTCGCGAGGCGTTTTCGAAGATCACCCGTTTCGTAGAGGCGCCCAGCTTCCTCAATAGATGCAAGGCCACGTTGCTCTGTGAAGAAGTGCGGCGCCATTAACACTAGGCCGCGAATTCGATGGTCCTGTAAGCCGCCAGCATAGATCGCAGCAATTGATGCGCCGTCACTGTGGCCCAGAAGCGTTCCACGCTGAAAACCTATTTCGTCCAAAACCTTTGGTAGGATGCGCAGACCTTCGTCAGTCATATAGTAAAGAGGACGAGGCAGGGGGATTGTATCGGACCCGCCATAACCCTGACGCGAATAACAGAAAACACCTTGTCCTGTTGCCTTGGCCAACGCCGATGGGAAGGCACGCCACAGTGCGATACAGCCGAGACCCTCGTGCAGCATCACAATGGTGTCAGCTTCTCCCGGAGGCGGTCCAAAGCACCGACCTTCAAGACGGACATCGTCGACACTAAACTCCACCGGCTTGTCTACTATCCACTCCATTGTTAGCTCCCGTCCGCTACGTCTGCGTCATCACGCAATTTAAACCGTTGAATTTTTCCAGTCGCCGTCTTGGGCAGTTCATCAAGCACAACAATCCACCGTGGATATTTCCATTTACCGATCGCATTCTGAACATGGACTTTGAGTTCTTCAGCAAGGTCGAGGTCGCCTTTGGGGTTAGAGAGAACAACAAAAGCCTTTGGTTTCAATAATTCTTCGCTATCGGTTGCGGCAACGACTGCGGCTTCTAATACGGCGGGATGTGAAATAAGCGCTTGCTCGACCTCGAACGGCGACACCCAGATGCCGCCAACCTTGAACATGTCATCCGTGCGTCCACAATATACAAACCGGCCATCTTCGCGTTGTTGGTATTTGTCACCAGTCCTCGTCCAATTGCCCTCAAATGTGTTGCGGTTCTTGATGCGCAGGTTCCAGTAGCCTTCAGAAGATGTCGGGCCGTTCACCAATAGCTCGCCCACCTCACCAGGTTGGACGTCGTTGTTGTTTTCGTCGACGAGACGTACGTCATACCCGGGCACCGGAACACCTGACGTGCCATAGACGACTTTGTCGGGACTGTTGGAGAGGAAGATATGCAGCATTTCCGTTGAGCCGACTCCGTCAATGATATCTACGCCGGTCATTGATTTCCAGCGCGTGCCAAGATCCTCGGGCAATGCCTCGCCGGCGGATACGCAAAGCCGCAACCGGTCTAAGCCTTCAGGCTTTCGTCCTTCCGCCTCCGACACCAGTGCAGCATAGAGTGTGGGCACACCGAAATAGAGCGTCGGGCGCTGCGCCTTGAAGAGATCAAAAACGCTGTCGGGTGTTGGTCGCGTTGGCAACAGCACAGCCGTGGCGCCAACGGACAGCGGAAAAGTCATCGCATTGCCCAAGCCATAAGCGAAGAATAGCTTTGCGGCGGAATATACAATGTCGTCTTCCTGAATCCCCAACACTTGGGCCGCATATGTATCAGTCGTGCCTTGTAGGCTCGCATGGACATGGCGAACACCTTTGGGCATCCCCGTTGAGCCTGAAGAGTAAAGCCAAAAGGCCGTTTCATCGGCAGAAGCTTCAACACGCGGCATGGGTTTGCACGCTGCAAGCTCGCTCGCAAAATTTAGAAAGCCGTCAGGCCGTGGCTGTGGTTCTGCTCGACTGAAAAAGCGGGTCTTTCTTTTCTGCGGTGGTGTGCTGCCGACGATGAAAATCTTTTCTAGGTCAGCG
>JAJFHI010000127.1 GCA_021775715.1 Hyphomicrobiaceae bacterium
GACCTGTCAACGCCAGCACCGGCGCGCGATCAACCTTGGCGTCCCACAAACCCGTCATCAGGTTGGTGGCGCCAGGACCGGCAATCGTCAGACAGGCCGCCGGCATTCCCGTCAGCTTGCCGTAAGCGGAGGCCGCAAACGCCGCCGCACCTTCGTGGCGAATGCCGATGTAACTAAGCTTAACGTCGCCAACGGCCACGCGTATCGCATCTGCCAGCCCGAGGTTGGAGTGGCCGACCATACCGAACACGCGCTTCACGCCCCAGTTGACCATCGTCTCGACCATGACGTCCGTCACAGTGCGTGCACGGTCGGGCTCCGCTTCAAGACCAACAAATATTTCGCCATCGCGGATTTCGACCGGAAATACAGTCTGTCCGCTATCCTCGTGACCACCTGGAGGTGCGCCGGTTAAAGGATCAAAATCCCAACCATGCCACGGGCAACGGATCCAGCATTCGCCATCGACGCCCGTTTCGATCGATCCTTCACCGAGCGGCCCACCTTGGTGGGGACATCGATTGTCCATCGCCGCCCACTGGCCATTGAAATGCGACAGACAGATTGACGTGGTGCCAGCGGTTACCGTCTTTACGCGGCCCTCGGGCAAATCACCGTCACGTCCAACGCTTATCCATTGCAGGTTCTTGTCATTCATCGTCTTGCCTCGCATGTATTTTTTTTGGGGAACGCTTGCCTTGTTAGCCGTGACCTATGCCACACCACCGAACGCGACACCGGACAGCTCCGACATGTCTTTCTTCCAACTCGTCAAATCATCAACGGTGAATCCAGAAAGGTGATCGTGTCCGCACCCGCGCGCCATCACTTGCATAAGTTCCACCGAGGCATCAAAGAAGTTTTTGAGTTGCAGTGCAGAGTTTTCAACGACCAGTCGGTTGACCAAATGTGGCTTTTGCGTCGCGATGCCGACCGGGCAATTGTTCGTGTGGCATGCCCGCATGGCGATACAGCCAACCGCCTGCATCGCAACGTTTGATACAGCTATTGCGTCGGCGCCAAGTGCGAGGGCCTTGATAAAATCTGCCGGTTTGCGCAACCCTCCAGTGATCACAAGTGAGACATCTTGACGTCCGCAGACATCGAGGTGACGTCTGGCGCGCGCAAGTGCGGGAATAGTGGGCACTGAAATGTTGTCGCGGAAAATGATCGGTGCGGCCCCGGTCCCGCCACCACGTCCGTCGAGAATGATGTAATTGACGCCGACCTCTAACGCCGCGTCGATATCTTTCTCAATGTGCTGAGCTGAAAGCTTGTAGCCGATTGGAATGCCACCGGTGCGGTCACGCACTTCGTCGGCGAACTCGCGGATTTGCGAAACATCTGTCCAGTCTGGAAAGCGTGACGGCGATATTGCGTCCTCACCCTCAGCAAGCCCACGCACCTCGGCAATCTTGCCCTGCACTTTGGCGCCGGGAAGATGTCCGCCCGTTCCCGTTTTAGCGCCCTGGCCACCTTTGAAATGGAACGCCTGCACATTCGCCAGCTTGTCCCATGAGAAGCCAAATTTAGCAGATGCCAGCTCATAAAAATAACGCGAGTTCTCAGCCTGCTCCTCCGGCAACATGCCGCCTTCGCCAGAGCAAATGCCAGTACCGGCAAGTTCGGCGCCACGTGAAAGCGCGATTTTTGCCGGTGCGGACAACGCACCAAAACTCATGTCCGAAACGAACAACGGTATTTTAAGCCGCAACGGTTTTTGTGCGTTTGGGCCGATAACGACGTCCGTTCCAACGGCGTCTTGATCGAGTAGCGGCGGGCGATGCAGTTGCGCCGTCAAAATCTGAATGTCGTCCCAGCTCGGCAGCTCATCGCGGGGCACACCCATCGATTCGACGACACCGTGGTGCCCCGTCTTTGACAGCCCTTCGCGTGCATAACGTTGGATCAGTTCATTGTGCGGCTCTTCATCCGTGCCATGGCTAGTATCGGCGTAGAGACCGAGATAGCTGCTGCGATCGAAGGGTTGAGGATGTTCTTTCCCCCAACCGTTTATTTCATCTTCATCAACAAGAACGTCGTCGCCTTCAATCCAGGATGAAAACTTTTGCAGCACTTCTTTGTTGCTGTATTCGGATACTCCACTATCCAGGCGGTAGTCCCAAAAATGAACTCCGCAGAACAGATTATTTCCTTCAACATAACCGTCGGACATCAACGCACCGCGGTGCAGACATCGGCCGTAGAGAACTGAAACCTTGTCATCAAACTTCACGACGACAAGGTCCACTTCGCCGACTAGGGCGTAGGCCGGTTTTCTATCTTCAAGGTCTTTGAGTTTCGCGACTGAAATCTTCTTCATTCTCTCGTCCTGTCAGCAAAGTTGTGTTGCGCTACATGTGTTTCGTAACGAGTGGTTTGGCAGATTTCTTGATTGGTTCAATCTCGGCGCAGTCGCCCATCTTTTTGACTTGTGCCGCATACCATTTTGCGCCGGGAACGGCGGTCAGTCCATGCAGTAATGCGCTGATCCAAACGGCGTTGATCGCCAGCATAAGAACCGGTTCGGCAAATTCGTCGTTGATGCTTTTGACAACAAGCAAAGCAAACAAAGCGGTGGCAAGCCCGCGTGGGCCAAACCATCCAAAAAACAAACGCGTCGTGTGAGAGGCATCGGTTCCGATCAGAGACAGCCAGATTGCAAGCGGGCGAACGATGAACAAGCTGATGAGAATAATCGCCAAAGTCGAACCGTTGAGATGACTGAGTGCCTCTGGCACAAGCGCCAGACCAAGCAGCAGGAATGCCGCCCAGGTTAGAAGCTGGCCTTCGCTTTCGGTAAACTCGTAAATAAACTTGCAGCGACCCTGGACAACGCTACCAAAACACAGCCCTGCAACAAATGCTGAGATGAAACCATTACCACCAATTTCGGTCGCAACCAGATACGCCGTTCCCGCCATAGCAATGGCACCGACACCCTCGAATGTATCTGACGTGAAATCCCGGTCGCGCGCGCGTATCAAAACATGACCACCAACAATACCAATCACAACGCCCGCAAGTGGCCCTAGCAGCAACTGTTTCGCCCCAAACAAAATCCAGTTGGTGTTGTCGGTTTCCATCATCTCCGCTGTCAGGCTGGCAAACAACAGGATAACAGGTAACGCAAGACCGTCATTCAACCCGCTTTCAACTGTCAAAGCCCGCCGCGACCTTTCCGGCACAACCGGATTCGTGACCACTGCCTGTCCAAGAGCTGCGTCTGTTGGCGCGAGAATGGCCGCAACGAGGGCGACGGCAAAAAGCGGCCACCCCGGTAGGAATAACCAGGCTGTAAGCGTTCCCAAGACGATTGCAAGCGGCAACCCCAACACCAGCATCCGCACAGGCCAAACGTGACGCTGGCGCAAAGTATCAAGATCAATCTGCGCGGCATCCAGAAACAGAAGGATAACAAGCGCGACCTCAGCCACTAGATGCAGGCTCGATTCCGCCTCGGCATGCGGCAACAACTCTGTCTGTGACAGCAAAAAGCCAAATGCCATGAACGCCATTGGGGCCGTGATGACAGTCGATGACAACCGCTTCGCGATCATGGCAAAGCTGACAGTAAATGCAGTCACAAGAAGCAAGCCGAGGGTCATCTTGATTTATGGAGCCCTTGTGGAATGAGATAAAAGTGAAGGGTGGTGCGTTGCATTGCAATGGACTGAAGAAATTCAAACCAATTGATGACACAGGTCCACTGGCGAGGAAACTTCTTTCGCGCCAACGCCGATCACAAATGCTCTGCGAACAAAGCTTGTTGAGAGACGCGACATTCGATCAGTATGTTGGGTCGTACATCAACGCCTCTATGTAGGGCTCAAGCTCTTC
>JAJFHI010000128.1 GCA_021775715.1 Hyphomicrobiaceae bacterium
CGTCCGGTCGGGCTGAGAATTTAGAACCGGCGTTTCGATCGCTTTCTGAATATTTTCTGGATGATCAACGCGACACCAGCATCAAGAACTTGGCGCATCATTTGAGACTGGATGCAATCAACTTGCATCAAATCCTGGAAGAGATCGGTATGGATGGCGGCAAGGTTCCAGACGATATGCGTCTGGAGCTTGACCTGCTGCATGCCATTCGTCTGGCGCTTATCATGCGCATCTTTATACTGTCGGCGCAGCTGCCACGCCTTGCAACCCGCAATGACATGTCACACGATCAAGTTATGGCCAGAGCGTTGGCGCTCGATATTCCCGAAGTGTTGTCGTTCATACGCGAAGCGTTTCCGCACGATCAGGTCCAGGAATCTGAAAGCCGGTTTGATGAACGCGCAAGTTATCGCCCGCATAGTATCGACGACTATGGACGTCTCGAAACGGAAATTCTGGCGCCGATGGAGGCGGCATATGATTTCGTTCGTGAAATCGGTACCGGCATCAGTCACCACATGGGCGCGTTTGGCTGACGTGCATTCTGAATTTAGGCCAGGGAGTGTCTGAGCGAGAGTCTGTCAGGTTGAGTTGGAAGCGACAGCATAATGCGCGACCACTTCGCTACCTGAGCGCGGCTTCTTAAAACGAAAACTGATAAACAGACACGATTTAATAATTTAGAGCGCGGTCACGATCATATTGTGATGCCAACTGCGTGTGTGGATCGCTCTACCGCGTGGTCTCGTAGCCCACCATCTGCCGAGATTCTTCATCCCAAAGCTTATAGCCCACACACTTGAAACTTTGCGCGAGCGTAATGCGGTTGATGTTTTGAAGCTCAGGGCTGGCAGAGAGGCATTCTGCCAATCGATAATTTGGGATCATCGAATTTAGATGGTGGATGTGGTGTAGGCCGATATCGCCGGAGAACCAGCTGAGCACTGGTGGTAGAATGTAGTAAGAGCTACCGTGGACGGCCGCGATCTGAAAGTCCCACTCTTCACCTTCGTCCCAGTGTGAATCTTCGAACTGATGCTGAATGAAGAACATCCAGCCCCCGGCTGCCGTCGCGAGGTGCAGAATTGGCCAGGCAATAAACAGCACGTCGCTCCAGCCGAAAATGGCGATCAGGCTGCCGTAGAAGACGGCAAGCGCGGCGTTGAGACCCATGATACTGCGCCAGGAATCTTTGAAAGCAAGACCCTGTGCCCAGGGTTGGCGTTGGATGAACATGAAGAAGAACGGCACGCCGAACCCAAACAGGATGACTGGGTTGCGATACAGGCGGTATCTAAATTTTTTCGAAGGCGATAACGCCTTGTATTCTTTAACGGTCAACGTTGTGATGTCGCCAACGCCACGCTTATCGAGGTTGCCCGAGGTCGCGTGGTGGATCGCATGCTGGCGGCGCCAGACGCCGTAAGGTGTGACGGTCAAGACCGATATGAGTCGACCGATGAAGTTGTTTTCGCCGGGCGTTTTCAGGAATGAGCCATGGCCGCAGTCGTGCTGAATGATGAACAGGCGAACGACAAGACCTGACGCTGGGATTGATAACAGCAGGGTGAGCCAGTATGCGTCGCGAACTGTTGCAAACATCAACGCCACGCAGGCGGCGAAACAGCCGAGAGTCACTGCAAACTGTGTGTAGGCTGTTCGCGGAATGGCTCCGCGATACTTTGCGCAGTGCGACGCTATCGCTTTCACCTTTTCCTTCAGATCGTCTGCAAGTAACGAAGGCGCTACCGGACGCGTGTCGGTGTCGTTAAAGGCAACGGTTACGTCAGTCACAATAGAATCACCCAGGTTTCATGTGCGGCTGCTCGGAGCAAATTGGTACACCGACGGCGTCGTTTTGCACGTTGTTTCAACGAAGAGGTATGCATGTGGGAAATTACGCGCCGATTTGACAGCGAAATTTCGATCGTGCCCACCCCTCACTTGCAAATAAAAGTCTCTATTGTGCGCTAACATATTCGTATCGATAGGGCGATGTCTCAGGGGTGAAATTCACGTGTGTGCCCGGTTTTTTCGCACAACCTGATGCCGAAGCCGCGCACTTGGAGCGCAAGGATCGCCGGATTTCCGCTGTTTGACCGGTTGGTCCATATCGAATGACGCGTTAGTCTTTTGCCCAGAATTCAACAATAGCGCTGCCTTTATGGCGAGCGTCGCGATCTAGAAAGCGGGACCGATATCGCGCCTCAATCTGCGTAATGCGGCGGTTGTTTCGAGCAATTTTGATCGGCCCATAGCTTTTGCCTGCTTGAACACGTGTCTTAATCGGTATGATGTCGACTTTACCGTTTCCATACACGACCCTCACTTCGTTGAGAGTGATGGCCCGGTCGCGGACGCGGACTTCGAGTTTCTCAAAGTTTCCCTCATTGCTGGTGACAGGAATGGCGTCTATGTCAAAGCCGACAAAGCCTGCGGCCTGAGCACCGAGCAAAACCCAGCCGCTGTTGAAGTTGCGGGCCTCGCCCGCAGGGCCATACCAGCCGTCTGAGAATTCGCCGAACGCTTCGATACGGGCCTGTCCGCGAAAGTTGGGGCGCGTTTCGTAACGCAAGCGAATTTCCCGTACAAACCGGTCTCCGGCGAGTTCGAACCAATCGGTCGTTTGGTTACGTCTAATCTTGGCGTTGATATCACGAGTGTCTGCCCCGCCGTCGCCATAGCGGACTTCAAGCGAATTCAAAACAATATCGTTGTCGACAACGTGCAACCGAATGCGGCGAAATTTGCCAACCTTTGCGCCGACCGGAATAACCTGCGTGTCGGTTGCAAAGCCGATGTGTTCGGCGGCAAGTAACACATCGCTGCTTTCGCTTGCTGCACTTGTGATTGAAGCGGCTGCTTTCGGAAGCAGGACCTCAATGCGGGCTGCCGTGGTTTCTGCGACCCCGGATTCATCCGACAATTCTGCGGTTTTCTCGTCTGTCGGCGGTTGCGGACGTTTGGCAATACGGCCCTTGCGGCTTTGAAGTCCCCAGATCTGGATTCTTGGTTTGCGATTGCCGTCCTCTAGAGGCTCAAAGGTAAGCGAGACGCCATCAAGAAAGCGTTCCTTGCGGCTGAGACCAATCGGGCGCGAGCGCAGCTTTCGTTTGAGGTTGATGCGACGTTTCTCGATATGAGAGTCATCGTTTGAATAGAAGACGTCAACTTGTGACAACACAACACGGTGGCGAAGGGCTCTCAGGCGAACGGCTTTGTAGGCGCCTTTGGTGGTCGTGAGGTCGATGTCGGCATTGCCGTTTGTTATGTCCAGGGCATGAGTTTTCAACAGCACCCAGCGGTCGCTTCGAGCGATCTGCGCATGTGCCGACGTTGTCGCCGAGACATGCATCAGGGTGGCAGCGAGTCCTAAAACAGCAAAAAAAGCTCGCGTTGCAAGTGTGTTGGTCATCTTGCCCTCAGATCAGGTGGTCGGCCTGCTCGCCAAGTGGGGGATCCCATTCAGGCCGCACATCATGAACGTTGAAATCATATCAATCCGCTGATGTTGTGGCACGCCGCAGAGCCAAGGCACATTGAGGTGCTACGGGTTGTCCCCACAGTTCTTTATAGCGATTGGTTTTTCCGGATTTGAGATAATTGGAGACGCAAGGACCTAGAAAACAAAGGCCCGGTACTTTGGTGCACCGGGCCTTTTTCGTTGGTCATTTCTCCAGCGCTTTAGCGATGGCCGTGAATTTCTACGGTGGCGCGTTTTTGGCTTTCAGCTTCACGGTCGAAGAAGCGGGAGCGATATCGTGCCTCTACGCTGGTCACAACTTTCGGGCCGCCGTCGATCTTCAATGGGCCGTAACCCGATGACGGTTCCACCTTGGTCCGATTGGCATCAAACTTTTGCACCGATCCGTCCGCGAACGACACCTGGACATAATCCAATGTAATATCGCGGTTGCGTGTGACGACGCGCAGCTCCTTGAAACCACGCTGATGCTTTGGTACTTCGGACTTGTCGACTTCAAATCCAATGAAGCCTGCTGTGTCGCCCGAGGTCAGCTGGACCCAGCCATCGTTAAACTGTTCAGCTTCGCCATCGAGCCAGTTGCTCGACAATACACCCCAGATCTCGACATCGGCACGACCGGAGAAATTGCGCCGCTTCTTGTATTTGATGTCGATGCTTTCAACGAAATGCTTGCCTTCAAGATCCATTGCATCGGTGCGCTCGCCAGACTTGATGATACCGGCAAAAGGAAGTTTAACGTCGTCACCTTCCTTGAAATTGACCTTCAGGTCGAGCAATTCGATGTCGTTTTTCTTCACGCACAAACGCACTTTATCGAACTTGCCCATGTCAGGACGGTCGACTTTGATGGCGTCTGTGTCTTCACCGAAGCTTACGTTTCCTGTTGCGATCAACAGGCTACGCGGACCGCCGCAACGTCCTGATTTAGGAATTCTCGACGTATCGATAACGATTTTGTCTTCAGGTGGTACATATTCCGGTTCTGGTTTTGGCTCGGGTTTCGGTTCTTTTTTTGGTGCAGGTTCAGCAACCACGATAGGGGCTGTCGTACCGCCCGAGCGAACAGCAAGGCGCCCCTTGTTTGTTTGCCGGCCGCGCACCTGGACCTGTGCGACGTTTTTCGAGAACGGTTTGCGTTTGTATTGCACGGTGACGGAGTTAACGAACTTGCCACGGCCACGTGGGTCAATCTCGCGCGTACGCTCACCCGCTTTCAAAAAGAAAGTGCGGTTTTCGGCATGCTCTGAGCCGTCCGCGTATTTGACGATGACCTTCGTTACGTCGATACGGTCACCAAAATTGTAAAGCCGAATTGCCCGATATGAACCTTGCGCGCCGGTCGTATCAATCGACAACCGACGCTTTACAACCGTTGCAATTTCGATATCAGCGCCGCCCATGAAGGCAAGCCCTTCGTGATGTGCCTCACTCTCGGGCGCAATCGTTGCCAATAGCATTACGCCAATCGCGACAGCTGCGAGTTTGTAAATCCAGGACGTCATCGCTCCACTCCACCGAAGATATTTTAAACTGTAGGCTGAACCCAACCCTGTTATCTGTTGTTATAGGACAACTTTTCCCGTGAAAAATGGTCGAGCCCAAGCAGGGTGAACAGAGCCCGGATCAACGATGTAAACATGACACACTCAGTGTAGGGAGTTTGATTGTTCTGGCCAGATCCCAGATTTGAGATGTTGGCATTTTGCTTCGATCGCTTCGGCGGCCTATCCTTTAGGCTAAAGCACTAGATGTTCAGGTTGGACATCATGCGAACTCCGCAATCGGACGAGGTCATGACCAAGACACTAAATCCAAAGATGAGCGTGTCACAATCGCAATCAACGGTTGTCGCGAGTAAAGATCCTGTTGCGGGCACGTCGGCGCCTGAAATGGCGACGGCAATTCAGATTTTGGCGCAGCGTTTTGGCGACCGGCTGCAGACCGGAGCTGAAATCCGGCGACAACATGCCAACACACTTACATCCATCGGCAATCAGCCGCCCGACGCGGTGGTTTTTGCTCAAACCACCGAAGAGGTCGCAGACGTGGTTCGGATTGCGGGCCGATACCGCGTGCCGGTGATTGCATTTGGCGGCGGGACTTCACTTGAGGGGCACGTGAACGCGCCGTTTGGTGGGATCTCGCTTGATCTTACTGGAATGCATCGTATTGTTGACGTCTATAATGAAGATATGCAAGCCGTCGTTGAGGCAGGCGTTACTCGAGATCAGCTCAATACGCACCTTAGAGACTGCGGTTTGTTTTTCGCTGTAGATCCAGGCGCGGATACGGCGACGATTGCCGGCATGGCAGCGACGCGGGCATCAGGCACGACGACTGTCCGTTATGGTACGATACGCGACACGGTTGTAAATTTGACCGTGGTGATGGCGAATGGCGAGATTGTAAAAACCGGCCAGCGTGCCGCAAAGTCGTCCGCCGGTTATGACCTGACGCATCTACTTATCGGTTCGGAAGGGACGCTTGGCATTATCACCGAGTTGACTGTCAAGCTGCAGCCACGTCCGGAAAAGATTGCTGCCGCTGTTGCACCGTTTCGCAGCCTGGAGGGTGCCTGCAACGCCACCATTGCGGCGCGTCAGATTGGGTTGGGCTTGGCGCGTATTGAGTTGCTTGACGCATTGCAGATCACGGCCGTCAACAAGC
>JAJFHI010000129.1 GCA_021775715.1 Hyphomicrobiaceae bacterium
GCTATGACGCAGAGTTGAAAGCTATCAAAGCCGAGTTGCGTGGCGCGGAGCGAACACTGGAAGGCAATCTGGAGCTGAAGCGCCATAAGGCAATCGGTAACAATGAACTTGAAATTTCCCGTGCCAAAGTGGACGAAATCAGCGCGCGGGTAGAAGCTTTGGAAGTGCGTACCGACCAGTGCCAGATCAACGCGCCCTTTGGCGGGCGTGTCGTCGAGATTTTCAGCCAGAAGCACGAGATGCCAACTGCCAACGCTCCGTTGGTCCGGATTATCGATGATAGTTCACTGGACGTCGATCTGATCGTCCCTTCGCGTTGGTTGGTCTGGTTGCGGACAGGTACGAAATTCGAATTTGCCGTCGACGAGACACGACAGACCTACAAGGCACATGTCACGCGCATCGCAGCAGTTGTCGATCCGATCAGCCAAACCGTCGCCGTTAAAGCCGTTTTTGATGCAGGAACGCCGGGTGTGTTGCCGGGCATGAGCGGCAGCGCCGTATTCAATGGTCCGGATGGGAGCTAGAAGTTAGATGATCGCTGCCAATCCGAAACGTGATCAGAGTGATGCGCCTGCTTTGAAACCGCAGAAGGCAACGCTGCGCCGTTCACCACAACAGCAAAAAGATACCGCTGCTGTAAGTGCGATGGCCAATGGCGCTAACGCAAAGATCACGCCTGCTGACCAGACTCCACAAACTGGAACTGTGAGGATCGCCGAGACTCGCGCTGCAACCGATGGCGGCGGTCTCGAATTTTTGATGGCGATGGAAGGCCGCGTTCGCGAAACAAAGAACGAAACCGAACTGGAACACTTTGCCGTCAACGAGACACGTAAGCTCACTGGCGCGCGGCAGATCTATCTGTTCAAAAGCGTGTCAGGCGGGGCTTTTAAGCCGAAGGCTGTATCGAGCATGGCGTTGACCGATCCGGATTCGCCAATGTTGCGTTGGGTCACAAAGATTGTCGAAAACCTCGGAGCCGATGCTAACATCGCCGAGCCGATCGAGTTTCGTCTTCCAGCCTATGCTGATGAGGCGGACGAAGAGACCAAGACCTATCCCTTCAAGCACTTCCTCTGGCAACCAATAACGTTGCCAAATGGTCGTGTTTTTGCGGGCTTGTTGCAGGCACGCGAAAGCACATGGCCGGAGAGTGCAGCCAAGGTTACCCTACGTCTTGCAAGTGTCTATTCCCACACTTGGGCTGCTCATGTCGGGCCGAAAACGCTCGGTCGGCCAAAGCTGATGAAAAGCTGGATGTGGCCGGCTGCAATCGGTGTTGTATTTCTGTCCATGCTGTTCCCGGTTTCGATGACGGTCTTGGCACCAGTCGAAGTCGTTGCCGATTCCCCTTTCGTCGTGGCCGCGCCGATTGATGGCATTATCAATGAAGTAATCGCCGAGCCAAATAGCACGGTTAAGCCAGGCGATGTGTTGTTCAACTTCGATGACACGACCGTGCGCAACAAGAAGAAGCTGGCTGAGCGCGAGCTGAATGTCGCCCAAGCTGCTATGCGCCAAGCGGTTCAAGGGGCCTTTGACGATCCCAAAGCGCGTCATCAGTTGGCGATTGCCAAGGCCGAAGTCGATCTGAAGCGGGCCGACTACCAATATGCTGCAGAGATTTTGGACCAGGTGAGCGTAAAGGCACCAATCGCCGGTATTGTAATCGCACCCGACAAGGATCATTGGAAGGGGCGTCCGGTTTCAACTGGTGAGCAGATTTTGAAGATCGCCGATCCTAGCAAGGTGGCATTGCGCGTCGAGCTGCCCGTTGCCGACGCAATCGTGCTGAATGAGGATGCGCGGGTGCGTGTTTTCCTTGATGCGCAACCTTTGCAGGCGATCGAGGCAAATGTGACCCGTGCCAGTTATCAGGGCAAGCCAACGCAGACGCAGCAACTCGCCTATGACGTTCACGCCAATTTTGCCGACACGGTTGAAGTCACACCGCGCATCGGTGCGCGCGGTACCGCACAAGTCTATGGCGGGACCGTTCCGCTTGGATTCTATCTATTCCGGCGGCCGATTGCTGCCGCGCGCCAGTACCTAGGGTTTTAATCAGCTGTGTCCACCGAACCTGAAAACTCAGCCCCGGTGGCGTTGCCTGAACTTCGTCAGGACCTGCTCCTGCGCAACGGCCCCTCAACATTTTTCGGCGCGCCGACGTGGCTGGTTTATGACCCCGTTCGCCACCGCTATTTCTCCATCACGAATCGTGTGCACGACCTCCTGAATATCTGGATCTCAGGTGGTCCGGAAGCGGTTCAAGAGTGGCTGGGAGGCGGTCCCGACGGACAAGACAAACAGCAGCTTCTCGAAAGTCTGACTTTTTTCCTGCACGCAAACAATCTGACGGATGCTCCGCCGGAAGATGACTACCGCGCCTATGTCCGCCAGATTGAGGCAGGTCGCCAGAACATTGCACAGCAAGCGCTGCACAAGTATCTCTTCTTTCGGATTCCATTGTGTCGTCCGCAGCGTTTCCTAGAGCGGACCCAGCATTGGGTTGCGCCTTTTGGGAGCGATACGTTTCGATTTCTTCTCGCGATCACCGGCGTGTTGGGACTGTACTTTGTTTCACGTCAGTGGGAGCAGTTTGCTGGAACTTTCTTGCATTTCTTCACGCTTGAAGGCTTCCTCATTTACTCTTTGAGCTTGATCTTTATCAAGACGCTGCATGAGCTCGGGCATGCCTACATGGCTGTGCGCCAAGGTGCGCGCGTTAATACGATGGGCGTTGCATTCATGCTGATGCTGCCCGTGATGTATACCGACGTCTCCGACAGTTGGCGACTGACATCGCGGCGTCAAAAGCTGATGATTGATGGCGCCGGCATTATGGTCGAGCTGTCGATCGCGTTGCTCGCCACGTTCCTTTGGGTGTTTCTACCCGAAGGTGCTGCCAAATCCGCGGCCTTCGTTCTTGCCACAACAAGTTGGATTCTCAGCCTTGCCATCAACCTCAATCCGTTTATGCGGTTTGATGGCTACTACCTGTTGGCGGATGCGTGGGGAATTGCGAACTTGCAGGCACGCTCATTTGCCTTTGGGACGTGGTGGATGCGCGAGGTGTTGTTCGATCTCGGCCAGCTGCCACCTGAGCCAATGCCGAAGCGAACTCAAAACTTTCTTGTCGCGTATGCCGTTGGTGTCTGGCTATATCGGTTGGTCTTGTTCATAGGTATCGCGCTGGTCGTCTATCATTACTTTTTCAAGGTGCTCGGCGTTTTCCTGTTTGGCATGGAAATAGCCTGGTTCATCGTTTTACCCATTGCGCGCGAAATTGGAGTTTGGTGGGATATGAGAAGTCTGATTTACCGCAAGAGACGCGGTCTTATTTCTACGGGCGTTACAGCATCTTTGCTGATAATTGCGTTCACTCCTTGGAGCACTGCGGTTCGTCTTCCAGCGGTAATGTCCGCGGGTGAAGAGGCTCATGTCTATGCGCCGTTTCCGTCTTTCATTAAGGAGATGACGATTGCGGACGGAATGAGCGTGAAGCGGGGTGATCCCCTGTTTATACTGTATGCGCCGCAGCTAACACATAAATTGTCTCAGGCCGAGCGGCGCGCAGCATTGCTCGAAGCCCGCAAGGCGCGACAAGTCGGCGACAGCGATGAGCTTGCCGCAATTTTCGTTATTGAGCAGGAACTAGAGTCCAGCAAGGAAGAAGCTGCGGGATTGAAGCGTCAAATGAAGCGTCTGGTCGTTCGGGCGCCATATGATGGGATCGTGCGCGACGTCAACACCTTGATCCATGTTGATCGCTGGGTTGATGCAAAAACCGAGTTAGCATTGATCGTAGGTGGCGGTGATGTTGAAGCCAAAGCAATCGTTGATGAAGACAACTTATGGCGCGTTAAAAAGGGTGCCGTCGGCTCGTTTGTCGCCGATGATCCAGAACTGCGATCACGCGAGGTAAAGCTTGCGGATATTTCATATGCTGGATCACAACATCTCGACATTCCTTATCTGGCGTCGACATATGGTGGCCCTGTCGCAGTCGAGCCTGATGGAGATGACAAGCTGCGCCCTGTCAAAGGCAGCTACGTTGCAACGTTTTCAACAACGATTGCCAAGGTCGATCACGCCACACGCGGGATTATTCATGTTGATGGCGCAGCGGAAAGCTTTGCCAGCGCCGTTTGGCGACAGGTGATGCGCGTACTTGTGCGGGAAGCCGGTGCTTAAGCTGTAAAAAGTGCCCAGTGGGTTGCAGCAGAGATCGCGACCCAAGTCAGAGGGACTACACTCAGCAGGTATTTGCCGCGCCCGAGCGCCAATATCACAAGTCCAAGTGTTGCAATTGCTGTTGGGTCGGGTGTCAGTGCAACCAATTGCATGCTGCGCCAATTGCCGGTTGCAGCCACGCTTGCCAGCGGCCAGATAATGATGCCAAGGACGACGAAGAAACGTCCGATGTTTGCAGAGGCGCCGGAGTTCGCAAACAACTTTTCCGGCGCATTGGCAATTGCAGTTGCTAATAGAAGCAACCCTTGGACGGCAAACATCACAGCGAAGGTTTTGCCCGCCAAGTTGATGGCGTCGTAGCGTTGAAGGTGAAAAGCGTAGGCGATCCAGAGCCAGCTTATCGCAAGGCTGAGATAACACAGCCGCGCAATATATGGCGTGAGTTTCCGGCCGGGCCAGACCGCTGCGGCCAATACACCAGAGAATACAACTGCGACGGCTTGCAATGGCCATATGTCGGTATTGTACAACTCAAAGAGCCGCACATATGTGTCGGCTGAAAACAACAACATGTCGGCAAGCGTGAAGTTGAATAATTCACTCATTACAGTGTCTCAAAGTGCTTCACCATCTTCTTGCGCACCTCTGAGTTTGGTAACTGGCCGTTGAGTGCCGCCATATTTTGTTTCATGTGCGCGACTTTTGAAGTTGCGGGAATGGCGCATGTGAGCGCCGGGTGCGATACGACGAACTTCAAAAAAAACTCCGGCCAGTTCGTACAATGCGCCTCTGGTGCCCAGTCAGGTAGCTGTGTGTTTGAGACCCGCCGGAACAGCCCGCCGCGCTGGAATGGACGGTTGGCAATGACGGCGATCTTGCGTTCTTGTGCGAGCGGCAGTAGTCGGCTTTCGGCAGCGCGATCATCGATGTTGTACGTGAGCTGCACAAAGTCGATGTCATGGTTCGCCATTATATCTGCAACCTCACCGTGGCGGCGGCCATGCGATGTGGTGATGCCAATGTAGCGGACTTGCCCGGCAGCTTTCATGGCTTGCAGGGTTTCCAGGTGGGTTTCCCAATCAACGAGATTGTGTATTTGCAGGAGATCAAACTTCTTGATGCGCCAAAGGTCGTGGGAGTCTTTGATTTGCGCTTGACCGTCCTGCTTGCCCGACGTCCAGACTTTGGTGGCCGAAAATAACTCTTTGGGAAAGCCAAGTTTCTCAAGTCCGTGGCCGACGACTGCTTCTGATGAACCGTACATCGGTGAGGAGTCTATCACGCGGCCTCCGTTGGCAAAGAATGTGCGCAACACGTCCGCGCGCGCATTTCGGGCTTGCGCGTCGTTGCCAACGTTAAATGTGATCCAAGTGCCCATGCCGATGGGGGAAATTGCCTCGCCCGACGAAGGGATTGTTTTCGTCAATGATGCTGTACCCGTCGCGGCACTTAGCGGGATTGGCGACATGGCAGCAAGGGCGGAAACAGATGACAGCATCTGCAGCGTGCGTCGACGGCTGAGTGGGGATTTTTCGAACATAGGTACTCCTCCCAAATCGTTATTTTCTCATGTTTTTATTTAGAGTATGCAGATTGCGACGCAGGCGTAAAGTTTCCCACATTACCTACGCGCGATCGCGAAAGCGGCGTTGATAGTCAACGCTGTAAAGCGCGCTTTCGCGAAACGCGCTTGCAGCAAGTGCTGGACCAACGAGGATCAATGCCGTGCGCTCCATAGGCGTGGCTGCAAATTTCTCGGCGATGTCCGACAGTGTGCCAACGATGCGTTGTTCGTCGGGCCACGAAGCGCGATAGACGACGGCGACTGGGCAGTCGGCCCCGTAGTGCGGGAGCAATTCAGTGACGACGCCGTCGAGCACATGGATGGAAAGATGGATTGCAAGCGTGGCGCCGGTTGCGGCAAATGCCGATAGTTTTTCCTTCGGCGGCATGGCTGATGCCCGGCCAGAAGTGCGTGTCAAAATAACTGTCTGAGCCACTCCAGGCAGTGTCAGTTCGCGCCCTAGACTTGCGGCCGCTGCGGCGAATGACGGCACACCAGGCGTAACCGTGTAGGGAATGTTGTTGGTATCAAGACGGCGTAACTGTTCGCCAAGCGCACTCCATATGGACAGATCTCCAGAGTGCAGCCGCGCGACGTCCTGCCCGGCTTTGTGAGCAGAAATGAATTCTGCCTCGATTTCATCAAGTGACATCGGCGCTGTGTTAATGACGCGGGCATCCGGCGGGCAAAGAGCGACAATTTCTTCCGGAACTAATGAGCCGGCATAAAGACAAACCGGGCAGAGCTTGACGATACCCTGGCCGCGGACAGTTATCAGATCCGGTGCACCAGGTCCTGCCCCGACGAAGTGGATTGTCATCCCGTGAGACCTTCAAATGGATTTTCGGTGACTATTTCGATCGCCAATGCCGCAGTAACGGTCGGATGCTTGATGCGTGGCGAGATCAGCAGGCCGTCCTCGCCTAAGGCTGCAAGTGCTGCAGCTTCAGCAACGGATGGCACACCGACCTGCTTCATCGATGCTGCAGAGTGCGTCTGGCAACGTTTGGCTTCCGCCTTGAGGCGCGCAATCGAGATCAGCGTCATCGGCTTCATCATTTTCGATGCTGCTTCGGACATCGCTTTGGCGATGTCGTCACGATCAATGGCGGCAATCAGGTCGAGTTGGCCGAGCGTGAATTTCTGTTCCTCGAGTGCTGCTTGAATAATCGCCTCGATCTCGTCAGCCGTTACATTTTGGCGTACGCCCAGTCCAACAACAATCATGTCTTTATTCCAATCCATTGCATGACAGGCATAGCTGGTCGCCAGCCGGTCATTTGTCCAATTGCCTCGGCGCGCTCAACATTCAACCGAATGAGCTCCCCGCCGCGGGTCGCGTACTGGTTCGCCAGCACGTTCTGTGATTCAAGTGTAACAGCATTGACAACAAGACGACCACCTGATGGCAGGGCGTTCCACGCAAGGTCGAGTAAGGCCGGGTCCTTCGCGCCGCCACCGAAGAAAACAGCATCCGGAGGTGGCAGTTTGGGGCACACCTCAGACGCTTCACCGGTTAGGATTTCCAAACTTGGGGTTCCGAGCCGCAATGCGTTTTGCGCAGCACGTGCGGCCCGCGTGTTGTCACGCTCCACGCCGGTCGCGCGGCAGGTCGGGTGGGTCAACATCCATTCAATGGCAATTGACGCTGCACCACAGCCGATGTCCCAAAGGTGTTGCCCGGGACGTGGCGCCAAGCTCGAAAGTGTAACCGCGCGGATTTCGCGCTTGGTCAGTTGTCCGTCATTGGCGAACCAATGGTCAGGAAGGCCGCTTGTTCTTGGATGCAGGCGCGCATCGCTATCGGCTGCCACGTGAATGGCCATGGTGTTGAGATTGGCGAACTCGTGATCTCCGACGGTGTGGGCTGGACCCGACCAGATCTCCTCATTACCGCCGCCCATTGCGGTCAGGATAGTCATCGTCGAGGTGCCACAGCCATGAGCTGCCAGGAGAGCAGCGACCCTGCCAGGTGTTGTGCCATCGCGGCTCAGTGCAATGATGCGCGCGTCACGATGAAGGTGCGGCAGCAGTGTTTCGAATGGCCGGTTGTTGAGACCAAGGGTGATGGTATCTTGCAGGGCCCAGCCAAGGCGATTGGCGGCCAGAGAGAATGCAGACGGTTGCGGCAACGATATGTATTCGCCGTCGTTGAGATGGCGCGACAGCGTAACACCAGCGCCATAGTGAAACGGATCGCCAGACGCAAGGACGACGACGGGCTGGCCGCGAAGTTTTAGGATGTCGGGAATAGCGGCCTCAAAAGGATTCGGCCAGACAAGCGTGTTCTTCGCCAATCCGTCGACCAAGGCCAAATGCCGTCTGCCGCCGACGACCAGATTTGCTGACTGGATCAGCGTTGTGGCGGCGCTTGAGAGGCCTTCCCGGCCGTCTTCACCCAAACCGATGATGGACAGCCATGGTCCCGATGTGCCATCGAACTTCACAGGAGCACCTCACCACTATGACCACACGCATACTTTTGTTGGGCGGCACGACCGAAGCGCGCCAATTGGCGGAACGTCTTGCCAATGACGCACGCTTTGATGTCGTTTTGTCTCTGGCTGGCCGTACAGTTTCGCCGAAGAAAATTCCTGTCGAG
>JAJFHI010000130.1 GCA_021775715.1 Hyphomicrobiaceae bacterium
CCTCATTGCGTTCAACGGTTACGATGCGTCGGTGTTCCTGATGGGTTGGACCGGTGGTTACGTGTTGCTGGCGATGCTGCTAGCGCCATATCTGCGCAAGTTCGGAAAATACACAGTGCCGGAGTTCATCGGCGACCGCTATTACTCGCAGGCAGCGCGTATCGTTGCTGTCATCTGTTTGATCGTCGCGTCAGTCACGTACGTTATCGGCCAGATGAAGGGCGTTGGTGTTGCCTTCTCGCGTTTCCTCGAAGTGCCATTTGAAATCGGTTTGTTTGCTGGAATGACGATTGTCTTTATCTATGCCGTACTCGGTGGCATGAAGGGGATCACCTATACGCAGATCGCGCAGTATGTGGTTTTGATCCTGGCCTACACCGTACCGGCTGTCTTCATTTCGTTGCAGATCACCGGTAACGGTCTGCCGCAGATTGGCCTCTTCAGTGACGTCAATGGGTCCGGTACACCGCTGTTGGTAAAGCTTGATCAGATCGCAGGAGATCTCGGCTTTAAGCAATACACGACGCAAAACGGCAGCACTTTGAATATGGTGCTCTACACCTTGTCCCTGATGATTGGCACGGCCGGTCTGCCACACGTCATCATTCGCTTTTTCACAGTGCCGAAGGTTTCAGATGCGCGCTGGTCTGCGGGTTGGGCGCTCGTATTTATTGCCATTCTCTATACAACAGCGCCAGCTGTCGGTGCGATGGCATACTACAACCTTGTCAAGACTGTGCAGAACACAGACGCCATCGGAAGTGCTGACGGCAATCTGGAATACGCGTCGCGCCCGGATTGGTTCAAGAACTGGGAAACGACAGGCCTCTTGAAGTTTGAGGACAAAAACGGTGACGGCCGCATTCAGTACTACAACGACAAAAATGATGCGTTTGCCTCCAAGGCGCAAGAGTACGGCTGGCAGGGCAACGAGCTTGTCAAAGTCGATCGTGACATCATGGTGCTGGCCAACCCAGAGATTGCCGCCTTGCCAAACTGGGTGATCGCACTTGTTGCTGCTGGCGGTCTAGCGGCCGCGTTATCGACGGCGGCGGGATTGTTGTTGGCGATATCGTCAGCCATTTCGCACGACCTGTTAAAGGGTGTGTTCATGCCGAACATCTCCGAAAAGGGCGAGTTGCTGGCAGCCCGTTTGTCGATGGCTGGTGCAATCGTGCTGGCAGGCTATCTCGGTCTAAATCCGCCCGGCTTTGCTGCGCAAGTGGTGGCGCTTGCCTTCGGATTGGCGGCGGCGACAATCTTCCCGGCGTTGATGATGGGGATTTTCTCTAAGCGCGTGAACAATGTCGGTGCGGTTTGCGGGATGCTAGCAGGCTTGTTCGCGACGCTTGGCTACATCTTCACCTACAAAGGCATGTTTTTCGTCCCCGGCACAGAGTTGCTCATCAACACGCCGGCCAATCACTTCCTCGGGATCGCCCCTGAAGCGTTTGGCGCTATTGGAGCGATGATCAACTTTGGGGTGGCGTTCCTGATTTCCGGTGTCACCGCCGCGCCGCCAAAACAAATTCAGGATCTGGTGGAAAGCATCCGTATTCCACGCGGTTCAGGCACGGCACAGAGTCACTGAGTGGTGCAGTCGCCAAAGGTTTGAGAAAGTACGAACGGGCCCTGTTTGCTGCAAGGCCCGTTCTTTTTGATTGAGGTTTGCGCAGTGGCATTTTTGTGAAATTGAGAGCGGCGGAATGATCTATCATTTGCTGATTACGATTTTGGTTGGTATCGCCGTCGCTGGTGGCGTGATGCTTGCGCGCCAGCTTTCAGGCCACAGGGTTGCAATGTACTTGGTGCCACTTGCCGCGGGACTGGCGATGCTCACTTACAATGTCTGGCATGAATACACGTGGTTTGACCGTACCGTCGCGCGCCTACCGAAATCGATTGAAGTTTTGAAGTCGGACGCAAGTGCATCACTGTTTCGGCCATGGACATATGTCGTGCCAAATACCAGCAGGGTGCTCTTGTTGGATACGTCACGCACGCTGCGGAGCGTGGCCACACCTGATCTCGTGATCGTGGACTTTGTGGAGGCAGAGCGATTGAAGCCGACACAAAAACGGCGCCTGTTCTACGATTGTGCCAGCAAACGCGCCTCGGATATTTTACCAAATGCGATATTCAATGCTGATGGACTGCCGGCTGAGGTGGCCTGGCATCCGCTTGATCCGGGCCCGCGTGCTTTGCGGTTGATATGCAACATGCCTAATTCTGCCGCACCAGCTCGGTAAAGCGCGTCGGCGTTAACCATTTTTGACGCCGGCTTTACTATTACCAGACACACTTTCCGTTTATACGCCCGAGTGACACATCGTTTAGCAGCGCGTGGTGTGCTTGTTGAATGGCGTCGCGTTTGGCAACGCATCGGTTTTTTGAGGTCCAGGTCTCGAGCTTGATACAACTTCGTCCCATAGCTTATGCGCTTGGCCTGATGCTGTGCACGATTGCAGCGGCCATGGTGTTTCCAGCGATGCTCGATCTAGCCGACGGCAACGACGGTTGGAAGGTTTTTCTGGCCTCATCGGTCTTTTCGTTTTTTGTCGGCGGGCTTTTGATTCTTGTCTCGTTTGATGACCAGGCGGTCCAGCTTGGCGTTAAAGAAGGCTTTGTTCTGACAACGCTTAGTTGGGTCTTCACCGTCGCATTTGCCGCTATTCCATTTGTCGGAATGGGTTTGAGCTACACGGACTCTTACTTCGAGGCGATGTCCGGATTAACGACGACGGGGTCAACCGTCCTCACCCAGCTCGACAAACTGCCGCGTGGAATATTGTTGTGGCGCGCGCTTCTCCAAGGTCTTGGTGGCTTGGGGATTGTCGTTATGGCCATTATCATGCTGCCATTTCTGCGCGTTGGCGGCATGCAGTTGTTCCAGACGGAAAGCTCAGAGAAGTCTGAAAAGATTTTGCCACGTGCCGTTGAACTGACACTTGCCACAGCCGGTGTTTACATCGCTTTGATTTTTGCCTGCATTCTCGCTTATGCC
>JAJFHI010000014.1 GCA_021775715.1 Hyphomicrobiaceae bacterium
CAACGCCGCCTTGTCGTGGGCATTCTCACTTGGGCTTGGCCGCACGCTTGGCATTGCCGCGGTGCGAATGGTTGTGCAGCTGTCATTGATTGGCCTTGTCCTCACGTGGATCTTCCAACAGACCTCTCCACTTTGGACAGCATTGTTGGCTCTCATAATGATCTCTGTTGCTGGCTTTGAAGCCGTAACCCGCCAGAAACGCCGCTTCAGCGGATATCGGGCCTATGGCCTTGGCGCCGGAACTCTGCTGTTCGTCGGGCTCGTCGTCACCATCTACGCAGTCGCCGGCGTGATTGCCCCGGAGCCCTGGTATGAGGCGCGCTATGTGTTGCCGATCCTCGGCATGATTCTCGGCAATGCACTGACCGGAGTTAGTCTGGTCCTTAATGCCATCACCGAAACCGCGCACCGCGAACGCAATGCCATCGAAGCGCATCTGGCACTCGGTGCGACACGCTTTGAAGCCTTGCAGGTTGTCTTGCAACAGGCGCTGCGTACGGGGCTAATGCCTATCCTGAATGCGATGGCGGCGTCGGGTGTTGTTTCGCTGCCGGGGATGATGACAGGCCAGATCCTGGCAGGCATGAATCCGGTTGATGCTGCCAAATATCAAATCATGATCATGTTCGTCATTGCCGGTGCCACAGCACTGTCGGTCGTGATTGCAGGCGTCGGTGGCGTACTCCTGCTAACGGATAGTCGCGACCGACTCCGCCTCGATCGCCTGGTTACAAGTTCAGGCTGAGGCGTATAAAAAACGCGCCAGACGTTTTCATTTGTCCAGCGCATCCATTTCATTTTTTGTCTTGCAAGCAAACTTTTGCTGCGGCTTTCGAGATCCAGGCGAGTTATTCGTCGACAGATCCCGTCGACGTCGTTGCCTCAGCTGTAGTGGCCGGGGTTTCAGGTGGGTCAGCTGCAGTTTGCGTGGGCTTAAGCTCGGCTTCTGTTGCTTCAGGCTCAGCTGCCGCAGTCGTCGCAGAGTTTGCAGCAGCAGCAGCGGCGGTTGCTCTTGCGGCAGCAGCAGCGGCTTGTTCCGCAGCATCTGCAGCCGCGCGTGCCTCAGCGGCTGCAACTTCAGCTTTCGCTCGAGCCACAAGAGCTGCCTTCGTGGCCTTCTCTGCAGCAGTTACCGCATCGGCTTCGTGCGCCGCTTTTGGTGCGGTTGCCGCGTTGGCTTCCTGCTCCACTTTCGGTGCAGTTACCGCCTTGGCTTCCTGCTCCACTTTTGGTGCAGTTACCGCCTTGGCTTCCTGCTCCACTTTTGGTGCAGTTTGCGCCTTAGGAGCAGCATCGACCACAGCTTCGGTTTTCTTCGGGAGTGACTTCTTTTTCGCAGACGTCTGCTTCTTTTTCTTTTTTCTTGCCGACTTACCCCAACAGACATTCGCCTTGGCTGTACAGGTGTGCTCATCGAACACAATAAAGTCGAGGAACAACTCGCACGTCACGGTCTTGTTGCCAGTCTTGTAACTGACGATATCGTTTTCTATTGCCCAATCGGCGATGTGTTTGTCGAGCAAGCGCTTGGCGTCCTTGGTCGGGCCATCCTTGCCGTAATCATTCACAAGGAAGGCAAAATCCTTGCACTCAGCGAGAGCCGGCGCGACGCCGAACGTTACGGCTGCAATCATGGCGACAGCGACTGTCGCGAATTTCGATATCTTGCGCATATGACACTTCCCGTGCTTCGAGCGGATTTCTGTAGTGAAGCCGGGACTTTAGCCCTCCGTCCGCTGGCTGCCTAGGCCACTAGCGCACGTGAATTTGGATAAAATAGGGAAATGCCACAGCTGTGGCCTGTGCGCCGCAACAACCGGGACGGCCTGTGAAATGGCGGAAAGTCCCAGTTTACAACCGAAAGAATACCCCACTACCCGACAAAAAGCCGGTGCTGGGCATCCAGCACCGGCTCTAAAATCAAATTTCTAACCGGTAGTTAGTTCATGTATGGAGAATCTCCGCCACGTGCAGAGATACCGCTATCAAAGAAGAAGCCGTTATCGAACGGTCCAGCATTGCTCTGGCGATCAAAGAATTCATAGCCGTACGTAGAAGCACCGCCGTAATTGGAACGGCTGTCTCCGTAGGTATTGATGGTGTCTTCTGCTGTGTATGAATATCCGCCGGCGCGACGAGAATACCCTTTAACGCGCGCGCTATTGCGGTTCCGGTAGTAGTCCGACTTTTTGTGAGCGCCGCCCTGGTCCTGATACCCGCGACCTCGTTCGCCAGCCTGGACCGTACCAGCCATCAGGATCGCAGATAGACCTGCTACAACTGCTGCAAAAACAACTGAACGCATAATTTTGCCTCTTTGGTTCTAATTTGACCGGTAACTTACTCCAAGAGGTGGTGCGACGTGACCTCTAAGTCAAACATTTGACCAATAATTTATGAACGTGTGACCGATCGTGATGTCCTCAAAACCGATGCATCAAGACAATTCGGGCTTTGGTCAAGGTTAATGCCGAGCCCAGCATGTATTCAAAATGGCATAAGGAGCGAGCCGCTCATGCCCTCTCGTTGCTTCTGCCATCTTATTGCTGCGACGCGAATACTAAACCGGTCAGGCCCAAATCAGTCCAATCACTCCATAACCAACTCAAGTGCGACCGCCTTGCGACTATTGCTCCAATTGTCAGGCTTGGTCTCGACTGAAACGCGCATGCCCTCGTCGAGCGAATTGAGATCAGACTGCTCATCCGCTATCACATGCAAGAAAAAATTATCTGAAACAACACCGCGTGTAGCAACGAAGGACAACACTGTAAACGTCTAAGGATTTTCAATTCAAATTGCCGGAAACTTGCTTGCGCACAACGCTGCATTTCAAGACAACTCAGGCGCCAACCAAAACACACGGCTGTCAGCCCCCGCTGCGGTGCCCATTACCTGAGCAAGTTCCGGCAGCATCTGTTCCAACTCTGATTTCAAAGTGAAAGGGGGGTTGTGTACAATCAACCCCGTACCGTTAAGAACGTCGCGCCGCATCGGCGCTTGGCGCATCACTTCAACACCAAGCAAATTGCCTAATCCTGATTGCACAAACGCACGATGAAATCGTGCAACGTCACTTGGGTCTTTAATCGGATACCACACAACGAAAATACCGCCTGCAAACTTCTTTGCTGCCTGCTCAACGCCATCGACGAGACGATCGAACTCGCCAGCCACTTCGAACGGTGG
>JAJFHI010000131.1 GCA_021775715.1 Hyphomicrobiaceae bacterium
CGGGTTTTCAAGGGCCGGGACGGTCTAACATGGCTGGACAGCGCCGGGCGGACCTTTACCTTGTCGATGAAGGACTTGGCCGAGTGGAAGGGGACGCGGTCTCAAAGCGGACGCATGGCGCCGCGCGGGTTCCCCAAATCCAATCGCTTTGGCCCGGCCTTTTAAATTGAGGCGTGCGAGATAATCTACCGGCACGCATGGTGGGACAACACTACGGAGGGCGCACATGATCGATGTTCGGTTTGCAGCTGCCCCCAGCCTCGGTTTTGTGGGTTTGTGTCTCTCAATTTGCGCCGCGTCGGCCGTCGCACGCGCGCAACCAGGTGAAAACGCACCAACAGCGGAGTGCGTGCGTGAAGATCTGGAAGCAGTGGTTGATGAAGCAGGCGCTGCATTGCGCAAGCTCAACCAGCAGAACAAGCCAAAGTTTCAGGACCGGCTGCGTCAACTCAAAGACAAAAGAGGTTGGTCGCACGATGCATTCCTGAAGAATGCCGCGCCGTACGTGCGCGATGAAGAGATTTCCGTCTATGACAAGACGTCTGCAGACCTCCTGCGCGAGATTTCAACACTGGGCGAAGAGGGGGCGGAAGCGCGTCAAGCTGATTGCGCATTGTTAATTGAACTGCGCGCGCGCATGACCATTCTCGTCAAAACGCAGAATGACAAGTGGACCTACATGTTCGACAAGCTCGACAAGGCGCTGCAGTAGCAGTTCAGATTAGCCTGCAATCAATTCATGCACGCTAAAGAGGTGATCCTCGTCGTTCCAGACATTGACCGTTGACCAGCCTGCCTTGCGCACCAAAGCGTCGAACTCTTCCAAATCATATTTGTGCGAGTTCTCGGTGTGGATAGATTCACCAGCTTCGAAGGTGACGTTGCGCCCAAACAGGGTGACCTGCTGACGAACTTTGCTGACCAGATACGACTCCATTCGCCCATCTTCTGCATTGTAGACCGCACTGTGCTCAAACGCTGGAACATTAAAGTCCGCGCCTAATTCGCGGTTAATGCGTTCAAGAAGATTGAAGTTGAAGTCGGCGGTGACGCCAGCGCTGTCGGAATAAGCGGCAACAAGGCGGTCAACATCTTTTTTCAGATCGACACCGATGATGAAACGGCTTCCGCTCCCAAGCACCCGGGCCATTTGAGCGAGAAGGTTGACGGCATCTCCCGGTTCGAGGTTGCCAATTGTTGACCCTGGAAAAAAGCCGACGCGCGGGTGCTCGAGGATTGCGTCGTCAAGCTTGAGTGGTTGTGAGAAGTCTCCGACAACGGGTAGCACGCGCAACTTTGGAAGCCGTTGGGCAAGGCGTTCGGCTGCATCCGCTAGGGCCGACTGGCTGATGTCGATTGGCACGTAGGCATAGAGTTCTGGCATTGCAGCCAGTAGAATTTCGGTTTTGCGGCTTGAACCGGAGCCAAATTCGATCAACGAGCTGCCAGCAGGTGCACCGGCCGTCATTTCCGTTGCGTACTTTTCCAGTATCGCGGTTTCTGTGCGCGTTGGGTAGTACTCAGGCAGTTGCGTGATCTCTTCAAACAGTTCACTGCCGCGGGCATCATAGAAAAACCGGCTCGGGATGGCTTTGTCTGGACGAGCGAGGCCCGCGACGACGGAGCGCGCGAAGTCGAGGTCCAGCGTTTCAGCAGGTTGACACTCGTCAATGCGTCGTTGCGCTTTCATACTCATGAGACATCCTTTGCAAGACGCAGACCTGTCATCTGCCATCTCTTATCGGGGTAGAAAAAATTTCGGTACGTGGCGCGGGAGTGGCCATCGGCTGTCAGACAAGACGCGCCGCGTAGAACGTATTGGTTTGACATGAACTTGCCATTGTATTCTCCAACAGCGCCTTCCGGCGGGCGATAGCCGGGATAAGGGAGATAAGCACTGGCCGTCCACTCCCAAACATCGCCGTAGAGTTGGCTTAGCTGGGTATTGGCTTCGCCGGTGGCAGGCTGTGGCCGCAGAATGCCCGAGCCCATCGTATTGCCGGTGCAGCTGCCGTCGCGGCTCGCGACTTCCCATTCAAACTCTGTTGGCAGCCGGGCATTCGCCCAGCGCGCAAATGCTTCGGCTTCATAAAAGCTGATGTGCGACACGGGGGCTGCAGGGTCAATGTCAATCAAACCCGCCAGCGTCATCTGTTGCCAGGTGTTTCTATCAAAGCGTTGCCAGTATCCAGGCGCGGTCCAGCCTTGCGCTTGAATTTCGGCCCAACCGTCGGACAGCCACAGCGTCGCCGTTTGATACGCGTCATCATCAATGAAGGCCTGCCACTCGCCATTTGTCACCAGTCGGTTTGCCAGTTTGAAAGGCGGGACAAGTGCGTCATGGCGCGGCGCTTCGTTGTCGTAATGAAAGCCCTCGCCTTCACGGCCGATTTGCGTGATGCCGCCGGGGAATGCTGTCCAGGTAGGTTTTTTCGTTTTTCCGGCGTCAGGCGTCGTGGCAGCGGGTTGTTGATAGGCGGGAAAAAGTGGGTTGCGTGCGAACAGGGCAAGGATGTCGGTGAGCAGGAGTTCCTGGTGCTGCTGTTCGTGATTGATGCCAAGTTCTAGCAGGTGTGCGACGGTATCTGAGCGTTGGCTTTCTTCGTCCAAGGTCGCGACGAGCTCGCGCAAAGCAGCGTCGACATGGCGGCGATAGTTGCGCACCTCGGTGGCTGAAGGTCGTGTCAGCAGCCCGCGGCGGGCGCGGGGATGACGCTCTCCTTTCAATTCGTAATAAGAATTGAAGCAGTAATCCAGGCGGGCATCGAATGACTCGTAGCCTGCAAGATGTTCGCGCAATACGAACGCCTCGTAGAACCAAGTCGTGTGCGCGAGGTGCCATTTTGTCGGACTGGCGTCATCCATCGCTTGCACGGTTTGGTCTTCATCCGAAAGCGGTGCGGCGAGCGATGTCGAAAGTTTGCGGCTTTCCATCAAGCGTTCGCTGAGCGATTGAAGTTCCGCCTCTGTTTGCGCGATGGCAGGATTGGTTTCGGGTGACGGTGTCAATTGTGAAGCGGTGCTATCGGATTGTGCATTCGCTGTATTGGCTGAAGACAACATGACACAAACTCCTTACGCGCCAGCTTCGTTATGTTGTGGCCCACGGTCTCAATGACAAGGTGTAGGCTGTTATTATTCGTCCATAGACCGCAATCAACGGAATAGATCAGCTGTTGTTCCAATTGAGGTGGGGCGTGATTATGGCGAGGTGCGGAACGTCGCGGGTTCAGGCCGGTGTGTCAAGATGTGAGGCGGACGAAAGTTGGTACGTTTTCGCACAGGCGGTGTGACGCAGAGTGTGTTGCACCGCACATGAAACACGATGAATTTGTGAAAACTATTTGTGAGGTTGCTGGTGTGGCCGCCAGCGTAAATCTTATTTGGTCTGCGCTAAGATCCAGCCATCGGTTGCCAGGTGCTCTTGCGGTTGGAAGCGTGTTTTGTAGCTCATCTTGCGTGAGCCATCGATCCAATATCCGAGATAGAGATACGGCAGGCCGAGTCGACGCGAGTGGTCCAGGTGATCCAGGATCATATAGGTGCCGAGGCTGCGTGCGTCATCTTTCGGGTCGTAGAAGCTGTAGACCATCGAGACACCGTCGGACAGACGATCACACAATGAAACAGCTTTCAGCGGCCACTTGTTTGGATCAGTTGAAAGTGGGTCTTCCGGTTTTTCGCGAGACTCGGTGACAAATGTTTCGATAACGCTGTCCTCGACCATCATTGTGTAATCGAGCACTGTCATGTCGACCATGCCACCGTCAGCGTGTCGGGCTTCGATGTATTCGCGAAACAAAGCGTACTGCTCAGAGGTCGGTACAGCCCGGACACGGCAGGCGACTAGATCACGGTTTTTGGCGACGATGCGCTTCATCGAGCTGCGCAGTTTGAATTCGTCGACAAGAACGCGCACTGACACACACGCCTGGCATCCTTCGCAATAAGGCATGTATGCAATGTTCTGGCTGCGACGAAAACCGCCCTTCAGCAGGTTGTCGACCAATGCCTTGGGCTTATCAGTTGTCAGGTGTGTAAATAGCTTCCGTTCCAGCCTTCCTGCCAGATACGGGCAAGGCTGGGGTGCGGTGACGTAGAATTCCGGAAAGTGCTTTTGTTGTTCCGTCATTCAAGACGTCCTGTTACACGCCACGGCGCCAAAAAGGGGGAGTGCCGACTATAGAAGATAACTCTCGGCATGATAAGGGCGAGTTCGTGTCCTAATCAAGCGCCATTACAGGTTGCACGCGAAACGTTAAATGCTGGTTTTCGAACGATTAATTTGTACGGGGGGAATTTTGCCTCACACGCTGTACCGGGTGCTATCGGACCCTGGCGCGTTTTGATGCGCTATCGGCTAGCGCCTACTTGAGCGCGGTTGTGGCGCTGCAACGCAGCGGGTCGCTGTTTATTTCGCTGCGGTTTTTCGCCTATCGCTGATAGGCGCTCAGGCGAACCGAGCTTTTGTGCTCCCCGGCCTGTGGTATAAACGTTTTCCTTTGGCGGTTTATGATGACGCGAGCGACAGTGTTAGTGGCACTACCGATTCACGATCTTAAGAGCGACGTAAGATCGGAGTGCAGGCGAGCGTCTGAATTTTGTTGCGCTACCGCTTCGTTACTTTGTGCGATCGTGCACTAACACGGCCGCAGCCGCAGCTGCTGCAGCAGGTGCTGCGACGCTAGCAGCGGCTGTAGCCCCACCATTTGCCGCGTTGCCAATGCTGACATGAGCGTCAACCGCGCCGATCGCAATCGGCGCCCTCTGCATTTTCAAACGGTTTGCCTCAAGGTCCTGATCAATACCCTGATGCGTGAGCCAAGCCGCTCCGCCCATCGTCACAGCGAGTATCGCAAGCCCCAAAGCGGTTCGACCCAGCACCCAACCAATGGTGATGGCGTACTGCTTTGGAGTGGCTTGGTCCTGAAAGGTTTGAACATTGGCGTCGGAGGACATGTCTGTAATTACTCTGAATTGCTTCAACCGCGATTGGGGCCTCAACTGTGCCCACAACCGTTAACGTCCCGACTGTGCGCGGTGCACAATACTTCTGACGTTACGAAATTCTCTCGGCAGTCACTGCAAATAGCTGGCCATTTGATGAAAGCTAAGCAGTTAGACGCGTCAAAAAGTTCTATTTTCTTTGATGGGCGACTGAGCGTGGAGGGTCAATTGTTGAGTTGGAATAACACTTTGAATGGGTTTGAGTTGTGTCAAAATAACAACGAAAAACAGAGACTTAGCATAATCGAAGTTATCGATGGATTGGGTCTAACTCCTGGACAGCCCTGGCCCTTCAGCCTCCGGTTGACCGAAGTTGATTCAAATTTTCCCAATCTCGTTTACGAGCTGTCAGGGCGGATTGCGTAGTCTCTTTTCATATTCGGTAAAGGAGATGTAGATGCCCCTGCCGCGTGCACATTTTAAACGCGTCCTGAAACGTTTTGCTGTCGATGACTCGGGCGCAACCGCCGTTTTTTATGGCATTATGTTTACAGTCATCCTGCTGTCGTCGGCGATTGCAATCGATTACTCGCGAATGGCGAGTCAGAAGACACGCGACCAGCGTGCAACGGATGCGGCCGTTCTAGCGGCTGGACGTCTGCTTGGTGTCGAAGACAACGTGGTCATTCGTGAACGTGCCGATGCGATCTACAACGCAAATATCGATACAGATATGCACTCGGAATTAGAACCGGTTCAATTGGACACCGACACTGGGACGGTTACGGGTAAAAGCATTGTCGACTGGAAGGCCACATTCATGAAGGCCTTCGGCTATGACAACGAACTGTTGAGTAGTGATGCGCAGGCGACCAAACCCGAAGGCACCGTTGAAATCGCTCTGGTTCTTGATAACTCAGGTTCGATGTCGAGTGACCTTGGCACATTGAAGGCCGCCGCTGTGGACCTGACCAGCGTGATTTTTGCAGGCCGCGCTGACGACGACAAAGTCAAAATTGGCGTTGTGCCATTTGCCGCCTCTGTCAACGTTGGCAGTGCAAACGCGTCCGCGGGCTGGATGGATGCGACCGGAGCAAATCCCATCCATCGTGAGAATTTCGAGGTGGGCGCAACGAAAACACGGTTTCAATTGTTCTCTGATCTCGGTGTGACTTGGGGCGGTTGTGTTGAGGCGCGCGATGCGGGACTTGACGTGACCGATGCCGTACCGTCGGCGGGTGCGCCAAATACGCTGTTTGTACCGATGTTTGCCCCCGACGAGCCAGGAAACGCAGGCAGCACATCGCGCGGATTCTATAACAGCTATCTTGATGACGACGGCGGCCAGTGCACACCTTATCCTGTGATCTGCACCAATTATTCACGCCGGGGCAACTGCACGCGATCATATACGGAACGCCCATCGGACCTCGTAGCACAGGAAAGCATGTGCAAATATCCGAGCGGCCAAGTGGACTTTGGCTCTGGCCGTGGGCCCAATTATGGGTGTACGACGCGCGCAATCCTGCCGCTGACCGATACCAAGTCGACGATCGAAAGCGCGATTAATGCGATGCAGGCGTCGGGGTACACCAACATCAAGGAAGGTGTTGCGTGGGGCTGGCGTGTCTTATCCAAAGATCCTCCGTTTATCGAGGGTCGTGATCAGGATGAGGCCGAAAACCGAAAAATGCTCATCCTGATGACAGACGGCCGCAACGAACTGGCGTACACCGGCAACATGAACGGGTCACTTTATTTGGCACAAGGCTTTGGCAAGGATGGCCGTCTTGGCAACAGCCACTCGTCGGGTGCTTACCGTAGCAACATCAATGCCCGCACTAGTAATGTTTGCGCCAACGCGAAGGTGGAAGGTATCACGATTTACACCGTTGCCTTCAGACTAGAGAACGACCCCGTTACAACACAGCTATTGGGCGCATGTGCCTCAAGTCCTGACCATGTGTTCCGTGCCTCCGACGGCGAGACGTTGCAGCAGTCGTTCCGCGATATTGCCCGGCGTATTACCGAGCTGCATATTTCGGGCTAAACGGCGGTTGTTTTTGTAAACAGTTTCCAAGCAAAAATGTATATCTCCCCGTTTGACACCAGAGGGTGTGTGCTGAAGCCCCTAGAAAAACATCGCCGCTGCGGTACGTTGCTACAATTTTCCCAGACTCCAACTCCTGTCTGACATCGGGCCTACCTGAATGGCGTGGGTGTGGGTAAGCTGTGGGAAGTGCAGGGCGAAGTCACACTCGATGCCGCCATGAGCTGGCATTTGCGACCTCAATCGGCAATCAATGGACCTTCAGTTCATTGTTTCAGTACGCGTTAGTTTTTACGTGTGCGGCCGCTTCCCCTCTTATTGCGTTCTGGCCGTCTTTGCTCACGAGCGAGGTTATCGAGTGCCATGAGAACGCTATTCAAGCGTGCGTTGATCTGTTGTTTGTTGTGTGCCGCTGTCGCGGGAGTCACGATAGTGTGCTATCCAGGTGGCGCCGTGCGCGCCCAGCAGGTCGCTAACGCAGACGAGTTTCAACTCACCAATCCAAGCCACCGTTCGCAGTACACAGTGCCTGACAACGGCCCCAGACCCATTAGACGCAAAGTGACAATCGGGCTGGACAAGTCGATGTTGATCGATTTACCCACCGACCTTCAAAACGTTCTGGTTTCAAATCCGGAAGTGATTGATGCTGTAGTCCAATCCGCGCGACAGGTTTATTTGCTTGGCAAGGACGTTGGCGAGGCCAACGCGTTTTTTATCGGCCCTGACGGCGAAAAGGTTCTATTCTTAGAGATTACCGTCGCGCGTGATTTAACAGCGCTGCGTGATCTGTTGCGCCGACTGATCCCGGGCTCAAAAATCCATGCCGAGATGATGGGCGACAGCGTCGTGTTGTCCGGCAGTGTGATGGCTCCGATTGATGCCAATCGTGCTTCAGAATTGGCAGCGAAATTTATCAAGAAGAAAACCAGCAGTGTCGTCAACATGCTTGGGACGGACGCTAAGGAGCAGGTGTTGCTCAAAGTCCAGGTCGCTGAAATGCGCCGTGACGCGCTGCGCCGTATTGGTGTAGATTTGCCAAGCGCCGTGCTCAACAGCGGCAACCTGACGTTTGCCAAGGCGATCGCAAACTCATTTCCGATCACCGCTCCACTTGTGGCGGCGGCTCAGGCCATTGCACCAGGTGTCGCTCCAGCGTTGCAGTCGGGTTCCGCTTTGCAAACGTCATTCCAAACCAACAACCAATCTGTCACAGCGTTGATACAGGCGCTCGAGCGAACAGGCGCGTTGCGCACGCTTGCAGAGCCGAACTTGACGGCGATTTCCGGAGAAAGCGCGAAGTTTCTTGCGGGTGGTGAATTTCCAATACCTGTGTCGCAACGTGACGGTCAGGTCACCGTGATCTTCAAGGAATTCGGTGTTGGTGTTGAATTTAAACCGATCGTACTGGGGCCCGGACGCATCAGCCTCGAAATCACCGCGGAGGTCAGTGAAATCTCTTCGGAAGGTGCTGTCACCATTGGCTCCATCAACATTCCGGGCTTGTCCGTCCGCCGCGCCCAAACAACAGTGGAGTTGGCAAGTGGGGCAACGCTCGCAATGGCTGGACTGCTGTCAGACGACACTCGGCAAGGTGTGGAAGGCATTCCTGGTCTGAAATCGGTCCCCATACTTGGAGCGCTGTTTCGTTCGAACGACTACAGAAGGCGTGAAACAGAACTTGTGATCCTTGTCACACCGTATCTAGCATCACATGCAAATCGCGACGAAATGGCCCGGCCGACAGACAATTACGCGCCGACGAGCGAGCTGAAAGAACTGTTCCTTGGTCACATCAACCGTGTCTATGGCGGACGAGTGCCAGCTGGTGGGCGCTATCATGGTGACTATGGATTTATTATTGATTACCCGGGGGTGAAGGGA
>JAJFHI010000132.1 GCA_021775715.1 Hyphomicrobiaceae bacterium
GGCAAATTGCCTTAATTCGCCGTGTTTCTTTCCAACTCACGCCCAGATGATGCGCAACAACATGCTTGGGCACCGAAACTTCGTAAACCAATCGTTAACGTTAAGCGCCTTTAATAAAGGCCAGTTTCGTATGGCGCCGCAATTGGCGTCGCGTAGGGAAATGGATATTCGAATGAAACTTCGCGTCACAGCTTCGCTGTTCGCTGGGCTGGCCTTTTGCGCTGCGGTTCCGACGATGGCCAACGCCGCCAAGCTTCCAGCAATCATTACCTCAGCCAAAAACACGGTACCGGCATGTGTCACGCCCGGCCGTTTGATGGTTTTCCTGAGGGACCGTAACCCCAAACTCAAACCGCGCTATTCCGAGATCGCAACCGAGTACATGCGCCATGGCGAACAGCTTGGTATGCGTTGGGATTACGCGTTCTTCCAGATGCTGGTCGAAACACGCAACCTGAAATACACCGGCGACGTGCGCTCCCAGCAAAACAACTTTGCAGGTCTTGGCGCGACAGGTGGCGGTGAGCGCGGCGAAAGCTTCAAAACAATTGGCCTTGGTGCACGCGCTCACATGCAGCACACACTCATGTATGCCGGTCGCCATGTTGAAGACCCGGTCGCAGACCGCACACGCAAAGTGCAGGAATGGGGCGTGCTGGATAAGTGGCGCAAGAAGTTGCCAAAGCCAGTCACGTTCACACATCTGACACGCCAGTGGTCACCAGGTGATCGCGGATATTCGCGCGACATCAAAGCCACCGCCGACCGTTTCTTCGACCGCTATTGCGATCGCACAGATCCAAGTCCAGAACTTGTCGCGCTTGCCCGCGACGAAACCAAAACAGCCGCATTTGATAAGAAAAAAGACCTCACGGTCGGTGAAAAACTTGCAGCCGAAGCACTTGAGCGTGGACGCAAAGAAGGCGCTCAGAAGTCCGGCCTCGGCGCGTCATCACTGGCAGAAGGACTATCGAATTCCGTCCGCGATCAGTTCGGCACGCCTGCACCGAAATACAAGATCCTGAATAAGGAGGGTGGCAACAACAGCACGACTGCTGCAACAACAACGCCCACGATCCCATCGGCTGACGACAAAGTTCAATCCGCAGCGGTGGCCGGTGCGGCCGCAGCCCAGGGTGCAGCATCGACCGCCGCAAAAGCCAAGTCCGGCGAGTGCCGCGTCTGGACGGCGAGCTACGGCGGTAGCAAAGCCGTCATCATCAAAGCTGTCTCCGATGGTTTGACCAACTTCACCGTCCTCGATGTCAACAAAGGCCGCGAAGACCGCGAAGCCGGCGCCTACATCTCTGCTTACGCCAAAGGCGGCGAGACAATCGCCAAATACGCAACGCAAACCGCCGCCCTCGACAAAGCCTTCGAGCTTTGCCCAGAGAAGTAAGACTGGTGGGTTAGGCCGGAGCTACCGGCAGAACGCCAACATCAAATTCAAACCGCGCATCGGCAAAGCCCGCTGCGCGGTTTTTTGTTTAGGATCCCAGGGATTAAAAAGATCCGGTCCGCAAATGACGACCACGCCCAAGAAGCACCCGCACGTCCACCAAACACGTTATCACCGCGTCACTCTACTACTTCATCACCCTCCAGCATCACGGCACGTCCTTCGACCGCCACACCGCTGGTCGGCAGGAAACGCACGAACTTGCCTTCACGCACAAACCGCCAGCAGCCCTTCTTTCCATGACCGGTTTCGAACTGGCGACATTGCTGACCATCGTCGGTCAACCACCAACGACCGCGCGTCAGCGTGCCGCCCCACTCAGGCTTGACCTTCAGACGGATGGTGCCGTCAACCCCATAGTGCGCAACCCAATCATAGGGCTCAACCGGGTCATTGACCTTTCCGTTGCCCGCCAGGCTATTGCCGCTAAGCAGTACCTTCAATTGGGCAGTGGTCAGCGTTGGCACACCGTCATCCGCTGCAAGGGCTGGCGCAGAAAATATGGCGAACAGCGCAGTGGCAGCAGCCAACATGCCAATCGTTCCGCGTGTGAGTCCCATTGTCTTCTCCGCTTGTTTTAGATCTACAAATTCATCTGATGCTTGATCGAACACTCGACCATTTCTAATTCGCAACTAACTAAAGAACAACCTGCGAGAACCTTCCATTGCGTCGATGCTTTGGCCTGTGAAGGTTGAGTGTTTTGACCAGGAGCGTTGCGCCGGGATCGCGATCAGCTCTGGCCCTTCACAACGTTTGTTGTAAGTACCAGTTTTGTTTGATGTTGATGGCAGAGCGGAACGGGACTCGACCCACAATCGCGGATGTAGAAACTCATGCCTTATCAAATTGAGCTACCCGGCCCAGTGTCTTCATTATCATAATACTACCCAACTCTTCCTATGTGCTGGCCGCATGCCGCGCACTTGACCTAGATCAAGACACCACACCACTCAATGATTTATGGCTGGCTTTCCATCTGCTTTATCGCTCTGAGCTAACTGAAGGCCTTTGCATGACCAATCACTCCATCGATCACAATTCACACGACGCGACAGTCACGATAGAAGTTCGTTTCTTCAACAAACTCTATGATCCGAAAACGAAACGAATGAAGGAGCAGGTGGAACTTCCCGCCGGAAGTCGCATCCGCGATCTAGTGGAGCTGCTCAAGCTTACCCGCGAAGATATCTACCTCATCATGATAAATGGGAAAGACATCTCACCGGGCCGCGTTGGTGATCCGGTAAATCTCGTTTCTGAACTTGAAGACGGCGATGTTGTTGCGCTATCTGGCCCAGTACCCATGAGCGGTGGTTACGGATCTGCTATTATTTAGCGGGCAATCGACCCGTTTTCCGACAAAAGAAAATGCGAAAATTTACATCCATCTCAGGCTTGTCCGACGGAGAAGTTTAACGCAGGGAGCTGTCGGTCGGAATTGTCGGTCGTGCGGGAATACACCAACGCGCAACGCGTATTCCACTCAACGGCTACAGGCTTTGGCAATGCGGCCACGTAGACTGCCCGGGATCGCAGGGGCTGGCCGCCAATTGCGACACAACTTGCCAATCTTCCCGGGATCTTTCGCTGCGCCAGCGAAACAATAAAGTCCGGTGCCGTTATCTTGGGGTGTAAATCGTACACCTTTCGCTGTGCCATCTCGAGCGCCAAGTCGGGCGCCGAGATAATTCAAAGCGTGGATCCGCGCTCTTCCTTTGGCGCCTGTCATCGCGACCGGGCGGCGATGCATCTGCGCCAGGGGAACCGCTTCGATCGCGCGCGTCGCGAGCCGCCCGTTCTTGCCGCGTAATAAATGTACTTTTGCGAACAGGCCATAATCTTTGCAGATTCCCTTTCCGGACATATTGGCCGTGCCGTGATGCAAGAAGTTGCCGAGGCCGTAGAAGATTACCGACTTGCCCGCGATCTCGACGCCTCTTGGAACGTGTGCATGGTGACCGACAACCAAGTCGATGCCACGATCCAGTGCTGCCTTGCCGCGCCAATCCTTGATTTGCCGGGCGTCCGTGCGTACCCGGCCTTCAAGTCCATAGTGAACCGATAATATTCTATACGCGCTCTCCGTTTCCACCAGACGGCGTGTAACGAGATCGAAGTCGCTATCAAAGCGGTAAGCGATTTGTCCAGGTTTGTTGTCACCGGCGCGATGGCGTCCAAGATTATTTGTAACGATGCCGATAGCGGAATACGCAATGTTGCTACCCTTCACGGAGACCACCTGAGGGCGGCTCGCCTCTTCGCGATTCGTGCCAATGCCGGAGTAAGCCTTAAGTCCCACGCCTTTCAGCTCTTCGGTATGGCGCAACGTTTCGCGCAAACCAGCAACGCCGTAGTCCATCGAATGGTTGTTTGCGAGTGAAAATAGGTTGAAGCCCCGCTCCACAAGATGACGAATGCCGTTGGGGTGGGTGCGAAAGTTAAACGGACCACGTTGCCCCTTGGTGTCCCGGGTAAGTCCATTTCGGTCGGTGACAACTGTTTCGACATTCAAAAAATTTAGATCACCATCGATATGCTTGGCTATCCCCTGCGTCGTCTGCGCCCAGGTCTGGAAGCGGCCGTGACGCCGCACGCCTTTCGGATTCACAGGCGCGTTGTTCGGGCTGAAGCCAGTATCGCCCGCGATTGTAATGGTGACGACGCGGCTGGCCGGCTCTGGGCGTGGCGGTTCGACGGCCTCCGCAGCAACGGCGGATGACACAAAGAATGCAAACAGAGCTGCGGACAGCGGCAGGCGGAAAGATGCATCGATAAATTGAATTTTGGCGACTCCACAACAAATCTCTATTTATTCCACATCCCCTCTTTAATAGCCTGCGGATATGCCAAAATTGTGTAGCACGCATCTGCCCGGATCAACCATGTATCACCGAGAAGCCTTAAAACCTCGAATAGACTGAGACTGAAATTGTTGCCGGAACAATGCGGCGGACCTCCATGGCGAGGGGGGTCACCCCTTCCGCTCATTGAAAAAATCATAAATCTTTGCGGCCATCTCGGCTGAGATTCCATCCACCGCCTTCAAGTCCTCAAGCCCCGCACGCGATACCGACTTCGCAGACCCGAAGTGTTTCAACAATGCGCGCTTACGTGATGGGCCGATGCCTGGGATCTCGTCCAGGGGGTTGGCGCTGATGGCTTTAGAGCGTTTGGCGCGGTGCGTGCCGATGGCGAAGCGGTGGGCCTCGTCGCGCAGGCGTTGGATGAAATACAGCACAGGATCGCGTGGCTCCAGCATGACGGGCCGCTCAAGTCCCGGACGGTGGAAATGTTCGCGCCCTGCGTCGCGGTCGGGGCCCTTGGCAACGCCGATCAACGTGATGTCGTCGAGACCGACTTCCGCCATCACTTCGCTTGCAACAGCCAACTGTCCGGCGCCACCATCGATCAACACGACATCAGGCCGATTTGGAAACGCCTCATCACCGGCCACATCGTCCGCCGTATCAGTGGCGTCAGGGCTTGAACCAGTTGGCGGCGCACCTACTTCGTTCTCTTCTTTGGCAAGACGTTTGAAGCGACGCGTCAAGACCTCTCGCATCATCGCATAATCGTCGCCCGGCGCTACGCCTTCGGTTTTAATGTTGAACTTGCGGTAATGCGCTTTGGCGAACCCATCGGGACCGGCAACGATCATACCGCCGACCGCATGATCGCCAGAGATGTGGCTGTTGTCATAGACCTCAATGCGACGTGGCATGGTTGGCAATTCGAACCGCTCCTGCACGCCTTCGAGTAGTTTGGTCTGCGACGCGCTTTCCGCCATCTTGCGGCCCAATGCTTCCTTGGCATTCGACAATGCATGCGCCACGACATCGGCCTTCGAACCGCGTTGCGGCAAATTGATCTCTACTTTATGCCCCGCCTTCGTCGTCAGCGCCTCCGCCAACAACGCGCGACTTGGCACATCGTCGCTCAACAGGATCAGACGCGGCACAGGTTTGTCGTCGTAGAACTGCGCAATAAAACTGTCCATCACATCCGATAAGTCGAGCGCTTTGTCGGCTCGTGGGTAATACGCACGGTTGCCCCAATTCTGACCGGTGCGGAAAAAGAAGACCTGAATGCACGTCTGTCCGCCCTGTTGGAAGCCCGCAAAAATATCGGCCTCCTCAACGCCATCGAGATTGATCGACTGATCGGATGTGACGTGCGCCAGCGCCCAGAGGCGATTGCGATACTTGGCGGCCTGCTCGAACTCGAGCTTGTCTGACGCCTCCTGCATCAGCTTCTGATTCATCTCACGGACATTCTGGCTCTCACCGCGCAGGAACCGTACGGCCTCCTCAACAAGTCCCTCATAATCCTCACGACTGATCTCGCCTGTGCACGGCGCCGCACACCGCTTGATTTGATAAAGCAAACATGGCCGCGTGCGGCTGTCGTAAACACTGTCGGAACACGAGCGGAGAAGAAACGCGCGCTGCAGCATGTTGATCGTGCGATTGACGGCACCGGCGGAAGCAAACGGTCCGAAATAATCGCCCTTGCGATTGCGCGCACCACGGTGCTTCAGGATTTGCGGCGCCTCATGATCGCGTGCCAGCAGAATGTAGGGAAACGACTTGTCGTCGCGCATTAATACGTTAAAGCGCGGGCGGAACCGTTTGATCAAGTTGGCTTCAAGCAACAGCGCTTCGGCTTCAGTCCCGACGGTAACGAATTCCATCGACACGGTCTCAGTGATCATGCGGGCAATGCGGTTGGTGTGACCGCCCAGACGCGCATAATTTGACACGCGGCTCTTCAGGCTGCGCGCCTTGCCGACGTAAATCACATCCCCTGCAGCATCGAGCATGCGATAGACACCGGGTGCCGTCGGTAGCGTTCTCAGATAGCCCGCAATGACGTCGGGACCCTTCGGAACCGGTTGCTCCACTGGTGCGGTTACGGCGATGTCCTCATTTTTGTCGGCGTCTGACATTGTGCTCATCGACTAAATTCAAAGGGACTGTGTGTCGTCGTCAAGGGCCCGCATATCACGGAGTGGGCTGCCCAACCTAGCCCAACAGACCGACTTCCCGGTGATAAGCCCGATTGTAAACCCATGGGCGGCAAACACACGCCGGATGTGATCACCTAAGCCTGGTTCCGACACATTCACGCCACGCCTAAATGGCCTATTCAATGCCTTCACGGGATACAGGGACGCGCTGACCGGAACGCCTCACGGCGACCATTCGTGCCGCAGTATATCATGGCCACCCAATCAATCTCTCACACGTTACGTGCGGCCATAGCCTGCATGACGTACCTGATGCTGGTCACGGGCCAGTCACCGTCGGCGTATGCCCAGCGCAGCGTTGCCATTGAGACTGGCACAATCACCAACGAAACACGGCCCGGAAAACAGTTTCGCAAGGCGCAAGATGTTCTAGCCTTCATCAACGGTTATCGCGAGAACAAGCAACCCCAGCGCGTGCCGGACGTGTTGCACGACATGCGCCGTATTGGTCTTCTCCGCGATCCCGAACGCGCTGGCATTTACATCGGGTTTCTTGCCGGTGTCATTGGCGACAATCAGATCGAAGCCCGCAATTTGATCCGGCGGATGTTCCCGTTGCCGCCTGCCGCCCAGGTCATCCTTATAAAAGCGATTGCCTACTCCGGCCTGCCGGATTGGAAAGCCCTACTGGGCGATTTTGCTGAACGCATGCCGGCTCGCAAAGTCCTCATCAAACGCTACCTCTACCAAGGCGGCAAAACCCTT
>JAJFHI010000133.1 GCA_021775715.1 Hyphomicrobiaceae bacterium
CGAGTGTTTTTGCTTTGCTCATGGCGCGGGATCTCACCGGAATGTCTTGCGCGGGTCGAGCGCATCACGCACGGCCTCGCCGATGAAAATCAACAGCGACAACATGATCGCCAACGAGAAGAAGCCTGTGAGGCCAAGCCAAGGTGCTTCGAGGTGCTTCTTACCCTGCAGAACCAACTCACCAAGCGATGGCGAACCCGGCGGCAGGCCGAGACCAAGGAAGTCGAGCGCCGTCAATGCTGTGATGGCACCTGACAGTGTGAATGGCAGGAAGGTCAGCGTTGCAACCATCGCGTTCGGTAGCATATGTTTGTACATAATTTTGGTGTCAGACAGGCCGAGCGCCTTGGCGGCGGTGATATATTCGAAGTTGCGCCCGCGTAAAAATTCTGCGCGCACGACACCAACCAGCGAAGTCCAACTGAACAGCAGCATAATGAAAAGTAGAACCCAGAATCCGGGGACGAGAACCGAGGAGATGATCAACAATACATAAAGTGTTGGAATAGATGTCCAGATCTCCAGGAACCGTTGGAAGACAAGATCAACCCAGCCTCCGAAATAGCCTTGCACCGCACCAGCCGCGACGCCAATCACGGTCGAGAAGATGGTGAGCAACAGGCCAAACAGCACAGAAACGCGGAAGCCATAGATCACTCGTGTGAGGACATCACGGCCCTGATCATCAAGTCCCAGCCAGTTCGTATTACCCCAGCTGTTGAATCGCTGAAGTTGAGACGGTGTCGTTTTGCAGAGCTTGGCCGACGACGCCCATGGAGGTGGCGCAGGATACCCGAGGCAAATGTCGTTGGCACCTTTGCGCAACGGGTAGTCGCGATTGATTGTGTCGTAGGAGTAGTGGACCGGCGGCCATAGGGCCCAGCCGTTGGCTTCAATTTCCTCGATGATGATCGGGTCGCGGTAGTCGGTGGTGGCAAGGAAGCCGCCAAATTTTTCTTCTGGATAATCAACGACGACCGGGAAAAGAAGTTCACCGTTGTAACTGACCATCAGCGGGCGATCATTGGCAATGACTTCAGCAAATAGCGTAAGGAAAAACAGTGCCAGAAAAATCCAGAAACTCCAATAGCCGCGACGGTTGCCCTTGAAGTTCTGCCAGCGGCGTTTGTTGACCGGCGAAGGTTCTGGCAACCAACGCGATAGCCATTTCAGCCACCGCGATTTTGATCCTGTGGATGCTGATGTCAGGCTGAGTTCGTCGGTTGTGTCGTTAGTTCTCACATCCATGTCGCCTACACCTCCCGACTTTCAAAGTCGATGCGTGGGTCGACGAGGGTGTAGACGAAGTCAGTTAAAATGCCGATCACGAGGCCCATTAACGAGAAGATGAACAGCGTCGCGAAGACGACCGGATAGTCGCGGTTGATGATCGATTCAAATCCCAGCAGTCCCAAGCCATCGAGAGAGAAGATTTGTTCGATGAGCAGACTTCCCGTGAAGAACGCGGTGATGAACGTGCCGGGAAAGCCCGCGATGATGATCAGCATGGCATTGCGGAAGACGTGTCCGTAGAGCACTTGGTTTTCTTTTAATCCTTTGGCGCGTGCCGTGATGACGTATTGCTTGCGAATTTCATCGAGGAAGGAGTTTTTGGTGAGAAACGCTGTTGTCGTGAACGCGCCAAGTGCAATAGCAGTTAGCGGCAGCGCAAGGTGCCAGAAGTAATCGACGATTTTGCCCCATGTCGAGAAGTTCTCCCAACCTTCAGACACCAAGCCTCGTGACGGGAACCATTGGAAGAAGGACGCGCCAGCAAAGACGACGAGCAAGAGAACCGCGATCAGAAAGCCAGGAATCGCATAGCCTATGACTAGAATCGTTGACGACCAACGGTCGAACTTCTCGCCATCGTGGACGGCTTTACGTATGCCGAGTGGAATGGCAATCAGATAGACGAGCAGCGTCATCCACAGGCCAAGCGAAATCGACACCGGCAATTTGTCTTTGATGAGTTCCAACACCGCCGTGTCGCGAAAATAACTGTTGCCGAAATTGAAGGTCAAATAGTTCTTCATCATGAGATAGAAGCGTTCGTGCGCTGGCTTGTCGAAACCAAACTGCTTTTCAAGCTCGGCGATAAACTCTGGATCAAGACCTTGCGCGCCGCGATATTTCGATGTTGCCGATTCCGCTGAGCCTTGTCCCGTTTGCCCACCCTGGTCACCACCGAAGCCATCGCCGCCACCACCATCAATGCGGCTTGTTGCGGAGACGTCGCTGTTCGTGATGATCGCGATCATCCGTTCAACCGGCCCGCCGGGGGCAAACTGTATTACGATGAAGCTGATCAGCATGATCCCGAGCATTGTCGGGAAGATCAGCAGGATGCGTTTGAAAAGATAGGCGGCCATAGGCGGCGGGTTCCCGTGGGTTGGACGGTGTTATTTCTTTTGCGCCAAAGCGCGGGCCTTGGTGTCGTCATACCACCAAGTGTCGATGACGCCACGTGTATACTTCGGTTTCACCTCTGGGCGGCCAAAAACATCCCAGAACGCAAGATTATGCGATGCCTTATACCAATGTGGCGCCCAATAATGGCCCGCACGAAGTACACGGTCCAAGGCGCGCGCTGCGGTCACGAGGTCTTCGCGGTTTTTCGCGCCCATAATTTTCTCGATGAGAGCGTCAGCCACGGGATCGGCAATGCCGGCGAGATTGTTGCTGCCATCGATTTTCGCAGAGCTGGAGCCGAAGTAGTTGCTCAGCTCGACGCCGGGCAGCAGGCTCATAGAGTAGCGCTGGGTTGTGATATCGAAATCAAATGATTCCACGCGGCGTTGATATTGTGCCGGGTCGACACGGCGAAGCGTTGCGTTGACACCAAGCCGTTTCAGGTTGCTGACATA
>JAJFHI010000134.1 GCA_021775715.1 Hyphomicrobiaceae bacterium
TTGCCTGCGATCAAGTCGGCAGCTTCCTCATCAATGACATTCTCGAATGCAGCGAAAAGGGCGGGGTTACACGCGACAATTGTTTGGCGCAATTATCCGTATCATCGTTGGCAAAAGCGCAGATTTCGAAATAACGCATAATGCAATAGCAACTTGATAAAGGTGACGCCCGTGCACGTGATGGCCGCGCAATCTTCGGAATTCTCGCTCTACAGTCTTTTGATCAACGCCGACCCTGTCGTGCAGGCGGTCATGCTTGGCCTGGCGATCTGCTCGGTCATCTGTTGGGCCTTGATCCTTGAAAAAACCGTCCGCACCTACAGCCTGCGCCGACAGACACGCGAGCTCGAAGATGTCGCTGTGCGTGGCAGGTTTTCGGGCGAAGAAACATCTCGCCTCAGCCAAGCCATCTATGCTGCAGCCGACGCGGAAACGACCGAAGGTGCCGCTGAGGACGAAGACCAGAACGATCGCCGAGCCCGGCTAGAACGCGCCATGCGCCGCGCGATGAAACGCGAGTTTCAACGCGCCGAAGCCGGTCTACCGTTCCTGGCAACCGTTGGATCAGCCGCACCCTTCATCGGTCTCTTCGGGACGGTGTGGGGCATCATGAACAGCTTCACGTCCATCGCTCAATCGAAAGATACCAGCCTCGCCGTTGTCGCACCGGGTATTGCAGAAGCCCTGTTTGCGACCGCGATTGGTCTGGCAGCAGCGATCCCCGCCGTGATCGCCTACAACCAATTCGTCGTCGGACTAGGACGCACATCCGAACACAGTGGTGACGCCGTCCGCATTCTCGCGAAAAAGTTGGCCCGCCGGGCACACACAGTCGACAAAGCGCAGGGGGCATCCTGATGGGAATGGGCGTTAGCGGTGGCCGTAGGGGTGGTTACGAGGAATTCGACGAAGACGACGGCCATTATCAACCGATGGCCGAAATCAATATCACACCATTCGTCGACGTTATGCTGGTTTTGTTGATCATCTTCATGGTGGCGGCACCGCTGCTGGTGCAAGGTGTACCGGTCAACCTGCCAAGCACATCAGCCTCATCGTTGCAGGCACAGCCGAAAAAACCAATGATCGTCTCGCTGACCGCGGCCGGTCAATTGTTCATTCGCAAAGAGCCTGTGACACGTGACAGTCTTGTCGCAACGCTGGCTGCCATTCGGCAGTCTGAAGGCGACACCGTGGTTTATGTGCGCGCGCCAAAGACCAAGCCTTATGGCGAAGTCATGGACTTGCTCGGTATTGTTGGCGAGAGCGGCTACAAACGCGTGTCATTGTTATCGCAGCCTAAGCAGCGCAGTACACCTGCGGCGACGAACGCAAACTAACGTGTGATCAACCGACCCACCACACGCGAGAAAACGCATATCTAGCTACAAGAACTAAAGGCCACTCGAAACCGTGCTACGCACCATCACCATATTGCTGTCAGTTTTGCTGCACGGGGCATTGCTCGTTCCTCTTATGGGGCGTGACGCTGGCAGCCGTTCGTTTGAGACAGGCACCGGTGACGACGTTCTGCGCATCGACCAGGGCATTGCGCTCGAGGGTATCTCGCAACTTGGCGAGGCGGCTGAAACCGTCGAAGCCCAAGAGGTTGTACAGCTGCAGGAAAGCCGGGCAGCACAACAAATCGAACAAATCGATGCCGTCGAACCGCCTCCTTTGGAAAAGCCACCCATTGAAGAACTAAAGCCGGTTGAGCCCGAGGAATTGACGGACGTCATTACGACGGCTGCAACAACACCTGAACCCGATTCGGTACCGGTTGAGACACCGCCACCGATCGAAGTTGTCAAACCGAAAGAGATCAAGGAAGTCAAACCGCAGGAACAACAGGTTGCCGCGATTGAGCAGGTCCAACAGGTGCCGATTGAGGAATCACAATCAGCCTCAGCGAAACAGTCTGGCGGGTCCGCGACGATCACCACGGCTTATCTTGGCTCGCTGCGCGCGCGCATTGAAAAAAACAAAATCAATCCGCGCAGCCGCAAACGTGGCACCACGATTGTGCGTTTCAAAATTGCGTCCAACGGACAGCTACTGTCTCGAGAAATCAAGTCGAGCTCAGGTTCCAAACGCCTCGACAAGGCAGCATTGGAAGCCGTTGATCGCGCGGCACCTTTCCCAGCATTTCCCGATGGCGTCGGAATTAAGTCCCTGACCCTCACGCAACCGTTTAAATTTACGACGCGGTAGAGAATGCCAACCGGACGTTTGGCTTACCTCTAACAATCAACGTCCCTGCCACTCCGGCTTGCGTTTTGCAAGGAAGGCTTCAATGCCTTCGTGGAAATCTTCGCTCATGTAACATTGCGTGATCAGGTCAGCGTCGTCGATTGTATTTTGATGTTCGGCCAACCGCCGCAGCGCTTCCTTGGTCGCGCGCAATGTCAGCGGTGCGTGACCACCAACCAGATGTGCGAGCTCATCTGCCCGCGCCAATGCCGCCGCCTTGTCATCAAGAACGTCTGTCACGAGTCCGATGCTTAATGCCTCGTCAGATCCGAGAAGACGACTTGTAAACATCATCTCGAGAACACGACCCTTGCCCATTAGAGCAGTCAGCCGACCGAGATTGCGTGCAGAAAGGCAATTCCCCAGCGTGCGTGCAATCGGTATTCCGAACTTCAAATCTCGCGCCGAGATGCGAATATCGCTGGCAATCGCGATTGCAGCCCCACCCCCCGTACACGCGCCATGCAACACTGCGATTGTCGTCACGGGGCAAGTCTCGATGGCATGGAACACGCGTGCCATATCGGTCTCGTAACCGATTGCGTCTTCCGATTGTTTGAAGTCGCGGAAATGGGCGATGTCGGTTCCAGCGGCGAAAGCTTTGTCACCGGCGCCTGAAATCACAATCGCCTTCACCGACCCATCGGAAGGGACATCGCGACAGACATCAGCCAAACCGTGGTACATCGCGATGGTCAATGCGTTGCGCGCTGCCGGACGGTTTAGTGTGACGTAGCCAATGCCATCACAAATCTCGTATAACAGTTCGTCGGAAGCGCTGGCCGTGTTGTCATTGGACATGATGTGTCTCTTTGTTTGCAGTTGCTCATAAGTTGGCAACCTTATGCCTCAAAGCGCTCCTCGACAAAAGACCAGGCGATCTCCAGCGCGCTGGCGACCCGTTGAAGTTCATTCGCCGTTGTGTATGCATTGCTGTGATGATATCGATGCGGAATGGATGAGAGAGATGAGCTTTCGTATCTGCTTGCCCGCACGGCGCTGCGGGACCA
>JAJFHI010000135.1 GCA_021775715.1 Hyphomicrobiaceae bacterium
GTCATTTGGCACTTCATTTGTGGGTCGTGATGGTTATATCGGAATCGCCGTTTCACGGCATACAAGCTTTTACGGCATCCCAACGGGAGATGATGAAGACGCAACCGAAGAACGTCCACGTATAGATCTTGAGCAGGATAAAATCCTGCTCAAAGGTGAATGGTCGGGCGAAAATAACTATGGCCTTGAGGCGGTCCGATTTTGGTTTGGGGCCTCAAACTACAACCATAACGAAGTCGTCGACGAAGGTGGTAGCGACGCTGTAGGACAGGTCTTTTCAAATGATGAAGTCGAAACGCGCATTGAGATTCAGCACACGCCAATCCAACTGCCTTTTGGTTCTCTGACAGGGGCAGCAGGCACACAGTTCGTGACGCGGGAATTGTCCGGCATTGCCTTGGAAGATGCTGATTCACTTTTGCTACCGGCAAGAAGTACGAGTATCGCTGGTTTTCTATTTGAGGAACTTGAATTAAATTCTCGAGTCACACTGCAAGCGGCGGGGCGTATTGAACATGTCGAGGTCGATGGCTCGGGCAGAACAGCGCCTATCAATGTTGCTGTTCCGCTAGTTGATATTAGTCGTCGTTTCACGCCACTGAGCACGAGCCTCGGTGTTCTAACCCGGCTACAGCATGACGTTGTCTTTAGTCTCAATGGCCAATACACTGAACGCGCACCTACGCCAGCCGAGTTGTTTTCATCAGGCATCCACGAAGCCACAGGCACTTTTGAACTTGGCAACGTTCAGCTCAATAAGGAGAAGGCTTTCACCGTAGAAGCTGGTTTCCGACGTGCCCTTGGTGCCCTGCGTTTCGATACAACAGCCTTCTACACGAAATTCAACGGCTTTGTTTTTCGATCCCTTACCGGAACCCAGTGTGGTGAGACGTTGGACAGTTGTGGTGTTGAGGATGAACTCGAACAAGTTTTGTTTGTCCAAAAAGACGCCACGTTCTTTGGTGTCGAGCTCGCAGCACAATACGACATCGGGAAGGTATTTGACGGTGTTTGGGGCATCGAGGGGCAGTACGACTTTGTCCGAGCGAGGTTAGACGGCGGCGAAAATGTGCCACGCATCCCGCCACACCGAATTGCCGGAGGTGTGTATTACAAAGATCCAAACTGGCTTGCAAAAGCTGGGATCTTACATGCCCTCGATCAAAATGATATCGCTCCAAACGAGATCGCAACGCCGGGCTATACGCTCATCTCGGCCGAGTTGAGTTACACCAACACGATAAGAAGCCCTATTGGGGTTGACCGGGAATACGTCATTGGCATCAAGGGCGAAAACCTCGGCGACGACGACGTTTTAAATCATGCATCATTTCGTCGAGCAGATTCCGTTCTACAGCCCGGTGCGAATGTACGCGTCTTCGGCAAGCTAAAGTTCAACTAATGCAGAGAGCAGAGGGTGGGCCTTCTATCGGCCCACCTCCATTGTGCTGAAGTGTCACGACTGATCTTAGTCCAGAACCCGCCAAACAATCTAGAGAACGAACCAATCCCATGCGGTTTTTGATATATTGGGCGGATGGCGTTTCTAAATGTCGGAGCGATATTGCGAAACATCGCGATATTGCACGATCTCGATAAAATTGCCTTCTGGGTCGCTCAGATTGCACAGGTCGCAACCGTCCCGAACATTGAGACGACCGTGGTCCGTCATAACATTCGCACCCGCACGCTTTAACCGTTCAACGGCTGTCGGAAGATCGTCGACAATAAGGGTCAAGAACACTGCGCCCTGACGACCTAAAACATAATCTGTCGTATTCTTGCTCTCTTCGAGCTTGGCTGGTCCGGCAAGCTTGATGCGTTCGCCGCGTTCGGTCTGAAGGCGCACGATTCTATATCCACCAACGCTGAAGCCAGCCGGTTTGCTCTTTTCCGGCGGGACGTCAAATGTGCTGATATATTCGAGGCCAAGCGCATCGCGATAGAAGACGATCATCGCGTCCAAATCCCGAACGCAAATCCCGAGCTCCAGGGGAGCTAGTTGTCTCATGCTTATTGGTCCTTGCCTTAGATGTTGGCCTGAAGTGCAAGTCGCAATCGCCAACGTCGGTTTTCTCAAGTGTAATACAAATCGCCTGGCAATTGGTGACGATAGCTTTAGCTTCAACAGCCGAAGATCTAACTTCATGTGGCCAACGTCGAAACGGGTCAGAACCGGTAAATAGCATTATGCAAACGCGCTGACGACTGGTCGTTGAAGCTTCTGTAATGCGCGGGAGGCCACAACCTCATAGTTGGTATCTTGACCTAACTTCTGCAACAGTTTGACTGATCACCGAGTTACAAATGGGAGATGATAATGAAGATCTCGATATGGCGACCGACTAGAATAGTAATAGGTGCAATCATTCTCTCTTTTGGCGCTCTCACTCTGGCGCTTGCCGCCGAGCCGATCGGCCCCAAACTAACTCCAAGGTTGAAGGAGCTGCTGACCTCCGAGATGAAGCAGGTTTCCAAGGCCACTGCAAATTTGGCAATTGCCATTGCAAGCGGAGACCACAGCACCGTAGTGGATCTTGGTGCGAGAGTGCACGATAGTTTCATCCTTAAGCAATCACTCACTTCTAAGGATAAGAAAGACCTGATGGCTGCCGTACCACCAGAATTCGTAGGCCTGGACCGGCGTTTTCATAGTCTTGCCGCGAAGCTCTCAGACGCCGGTAAAACCGGCGATAGCGCACTGCAGGGTTTCTATTTTGGGCAGATGCTGGAAGCTTGCGTCCAGTGCCACAGCCAATACGCATCGGACCGTTTCAAAGGATTTGCCGTAAAAAAATAGTGGTACGCTGCCGGGAAGCCAAGATATTGCAATCATAGGAATCCGGATGCGTTGAACAACGCGAACTGTTTCAGAACACCCCATTCTGTAACATGAGCCTGCGCAGCATGTCTGCTATCAGGGGAATTGCTGACGAGATCGGAGCGCGTCCGGGTCGTCTGCTTAGGGCCAGCAAGAGACCAACGGAATCGCAGCATGGTCGGGGCGCGGCAAGTTAGCCCCTTCGCAAAACGGGACGTCCTTGTTGATCAGACGAACTTGACCGATCTGGGCTGCCGGTCTTTATTTTTGGCGAATATAATCACGTCTAGTCTATTCACAGTTGAATTCGACATAATGGGAAAGAGGCTCTCGTCGTATCTGCATTGATCGCTGTTGTATTCAAAATTCGCTTGAGATTCAGACAGCAAATATGAACTATCCGGCGCGCCGTGAATTTCCTGCGCTAACTTTTCATTAATACTTAAAGAGATAAATCGAGCCGTCTACATTCAATAGATCACGCAGTTTTTTGTAATGTGGCCTGCCAACTACTTACGGTCCTACTTTCCCAGATCGTCAAGCCCAAGCTAGTCCAGACATATGTGTAAAGCATGATGTTTGATCAGATGAAACGCCGGGTGTTGTGCCTCCAGCCTAAATGCAGATAATATTGTCCGAATAGTTTGCCGTCCAAGACGAGAGTCGAAGGACATGAGAGGCGGCAGACCAACTGCAAGCATGTCGATCACCTCCCGTCGGACGTGATGACGGACGATCCAATCACCGATGGAGGTTAAGCGATGCCCACCTACACTGTAACCACGGCCAACATTCATCTCAGCGAAGAACAAAAAGCCGCTATCGCTGAGATCATCACAGCTGCTCACCATGAGTGTACAGGCGCGCCGGGATATTTCGCGCAAGTGTTTTTCAAAACAACAGATGATGGCGATCACTTCATTGGTGGGAAACCCAATAAAGCCACTCATGTATTTGTACTCGGCCAGATTCGCGCGGGACGATCGGCGGAAAAGAAAGAAGCTATAATCGGGGAAATCATTGCGAACACAACGAAGCTTCTCCGCATCGACCAGGCAGACATGTGGGCATACATTCAAGACATCGAAGCTAAGCAAATGGCGGAATTCGGCCGCATCCTACCTGCCCCTGGCGAAGAAGCAGCATGGCAAAGCGGTATGAGCGAAGCAAAGCTTGCGAATCTGAGAAAGGCCGGTGTTGTTGTTTAAGTTTGCATTATTCGGCAATGTGGATCACACGACAGTCTATGCGCCTAGTTCCAGTTGATGCCGCGCAATAGCTGCGGCAGGTGACCGAGTGTCGGCAACACCTCATTCGGTGTGTAGTCTGGAAGTGATTGGCGACCGGCTCCGCGGTCGACCCAAATGCATCGGAATCCCATCTCGCGAGCGGCTGCAAGATCTAGGTGGGGGCTAGCGCAGATATGGACGATGTCATCCTGGCTCACACTGAGAGCTTGATGAGCAAATTCAATCATCTTTCGAGATGGTTTGTAGGCCTGTGCCTGCTCAGCAAAGATCACACGATCAATGTACCCTCCAAGTTGGGCCACCGCCGAAATGCACGTCGTAGGTATACATTTCAACGCCGCGTCAAGCCATTCTGTTCAAGACGCCATTTCAACATTTCGAACCGGTCTTGACCGAAGAACGCTTCACCCTGGAAAACCATTAGCGGCGTGCCCCAATGACCGACGGCTTTTTGAGCGTCCTGGTTTCTTCCAATGATTTGCTCAAAGCTGTCGGGGTCAGCTGTAATGGCGGACTCCAGCTCGTCGAGGTCGAGGCCGGAGCGCGCTACCGCATTCTTTAGGTGATCACCCTCGTTCCAACCATCAACCGCACCGCTGAAGATCAATGTGGTGACCTCACGCACAAACGCAAAACTGCGGCCTCGCTCACCGGCGGCAGCGGCAAGGCATGTTAGGCGTTGGATGTAAGGTTGGTCGGCAGCGATGGTGCCGGTCGCAAGGTCCTGTACAATCGGATCGGGACGCGGCAGGGCGAATGGTACGTCGAGAAATTCAGCGGTACGTTGTTGGTCAGTGACGAAGTACTGCAGCCATAGTGGGTTCAGTGTCTTGAACCAGTCGGGAACGCGCGCGGCTAATGCGTAGACAGGGCGGGCGGTGATTTCTACGTCGTACGTCTCCGTCAACGCGTCAAGGCGAGGTATCACCAAATACGAAAACGGCGATCGCATTGAGATAAAGAAATCAAGGGCTAGTGCAGGCATGTCTTGAAGACCTTCGTGGTCTGCACGGAACCTGGCGGCTCCGGGCAAGCGGCATGACATAGACAATCACTCACTAGCACAAGCTGTATTCGTGGAACAGCGGCGCTGGCCTACACTTTGTTTGGACGCTTCGAACAAGTGGGTTGCAGGCCAACAGCTCGGCCCAGCACCGCCAATTTTGAAGACTGCAATTCCCCTTGCTGTAGAAGTTTCGGAGGGTAGTTGTCGTTAGCATCCAGGATCAACACAGGAATATATCGGATTGAGCTGATAAGTTCGGCTTATGCTTCGCAAGTACCCTCTCTAGCAAAAGTTGCCTCGCACGTTACGTTAAAACTTGACGGCTCAAAATGCAGCGTGATGATGGCTTGCTGGTCGTGCGAAGGAGAGGTTCGTGAAGATACTGAAGTGGGTTTTAGCGCTAGCCGTCATCGGGGGTATCGGATGGGCAGCAAACTGGTACTTCTCTCGCCCCTCCGTGCCCACAGTTGAGCAGGTTGCCGCGACTATTGTTGCCTCGTATCGTGGGGAAAAAACCTTAGATGGCGGCACACCATTGGTGAAAGTCTCCGTCAGTCGAGTTAGAGACATCCAACGCGTTGGTTACAATGACTTCAGCGCAATTGCTGATGTGACGTTGGTTTTTCAGCGGGATCCATACGTTGCGGGCAGTGAATACAATATTGCCCGTGGCATGGGGGAGAAGGAGACAGTCGGTGAGGATATTTTTAAGATCCCACGAAAGAAGGGGGAGAGTATCGCTACATACCTCCCAGTCGGCACGATCCGCAAATTGCGCGATCAGTTTTATGAGATTAACTACAATAAGTACGGCAACGCCGGACCGATCAGGAGCCATTACTATATCTATGGGTATCCATGATGCATTTATCCCATTTCTACATTTTTTGCACGTGGGTTCGTCCCGTCAGGGTCATGTGCAGACGAAATCTGCTCACGTCAGCCATGTCCGCCGCTGAATGAGAACCAGAACACCTCGACTTGTAACATCGGTCAGATCCGTTACCGGCTACACAATTTTGTAACATGGCCGTGGCACAGGTTGCCTCTCCTTGTGGTCACAGCTGGCTGAAGGCTTGAGCGTACTCCACGCGAGCAACTTCAACGCGGCTCTCTGTCAACTGCAATGCCATGAAGTGAGGGCCCGAATAATCGCACGGAAAATCTGCAGCGGAGTCCGCAGAGAAACCAAATCGAGAGTAATAGTCTGGATCCCCGAGGACGAAGATCATTTTGAACCCCATCGCGCGAGCTTGATCCAGCGCCTCTCGAGTGAGCATCGATCCGATGCCTC
>JAJFHI010000136.1 GCA_021775715.1 Hyphomicrobiaceae bacterium
CGGACGACAGATGAACCTCAATCTCACGCAACAACCGCAGAATATCTTCGTCCGAATATCGCTTCCGAGCCATTAAACCATCCTCCCCAACTTGGTAGAGTTTTACAAAAATAATGGCTCAATTTTAAGGGGGAAGGACACTTGGGTTTTGATTGAGATTTAGGGGCGGGCCTCCAGGACCATGTTGAATGGGCCCTCGGTCGCACGACGAATGTTTGTAAACCCTCCGTGCGCGACAACTTCGCTAACCGCCTTTTCACCCGCCTGAGCGCCCAAGGCTTCTCCGACGTCTTGAGCCTGAGACGTCGGAACGCAAATCATGGTTGACCCGTTGTAGTAAAGGCGCCCGACCGGGTTCATGTTTTGCTGCGGTTGATCGCCTGCCACCGGCTCGACAATCATCCAGGTTCCATCGGGTTTGAGAATATTGCGCATATGCGTCGCACAACCACGTGGATCGCCCATATCGTGGAGGCAATCAAACATCGTTATCAGGTCGAAACCGGTCTCAGCGATCTCCTTGGCGACCGCAACTTCAAATCGGACGCGATCGCCATAGTTGTGCTCTGCCGCGTGGCGACGGGCCTCAACGACAGAGGCTTCGTGAAAATCGAAACCAACGAAATTGCTATTGGGATATTGGTCCGCCATTAATAGTGTCGAAAAGCCGACCCCACACCCAATATCTGCAACCTTTGCGCCTGCCTTCAATTTATCCTCGGCACCATCTAAAGCCGGCAGCCAGCTTTGCACGATCGAATTGATATAAGTGGGTTTGAAGAACGCCCCAACCGAACAGAACAGACATCCGCCCGTATCGCCCCATTCCACACCGGTCCCGTCCCTAAATCCGGCTTCCACTTTGCTTTGATTTTCGATCATTGCAGCGGTAAGTTCAAAGGCCCCTTCCAGATAAACTGGGCTTTCCTTGTTCACAAACACCATCGCCTGCTCCGGCGACATGCTGAAGTTGTCGGCGTCCGCGTCATACGTAACATAGCCATTTGCGGCCTGTGCGAGCGCCCATTCTCTAACGGAACGTTCATTCAGACTGACACGTTTCGCAAGTTCAGCGGCTGTTGCTGGGCCTCCTTCATCCAATGCACTGAAGAGACCCAGTCGAAAACCGATGCGCGCTGTCGGGACGCTGAAAGCACCTCCAAGATCGCCCAGCATTTTTCCAACAAAAGACTGAAGTTTTTCCATATCCAAGTCGCTCATACCGAGACCTTTCGCGCCAGAGGCGTTTAATGCGCGCGACGCTCCTACTGGCGCGGCATACAAGTCCCCGCAACCAAAAGGTCAGAAGCGCTGGAATTTGAATCCTGAACAACCGGTTCAGGATTGAGCGCAAAATTGCGCAAACCATTTGTCAGACCATTCGGTCCGATACTCACCGAAAAAAATCAATTAATACGTTTGGTAACAAGACTTGTGTTGGCCTTCTCCTCGGCTATCTCAGCATAAAATCAACGCCGTTTACCAGTTATGCATTGATAGCTCATCGTGCATAGATACGCTGCGCAGAGCAAGGAGTATCTCGGATGTTGGTATGACGTGCTTTCCAATTACTGGGCCGTTTTGAGCTGGAGTTTTCCATTTATGATCCCGATGTCGGGAGAAGGAGAATTTCATGAAGAGGTCGAAGTTCGTAACTGGCGAACCCTTTACGTCGCCAGTGCCCTGTCTCCGGACGGTTGCAGGTAGAGCGCTGTCTGGAAATTTTCTATTTCGCAAATACAAAAACGGCGCAACTTGAGAAAGTTGCGCCGAATTTTATGATCGCGTTGATTGGTTTTTCAGCAACATGGCTCAGCGCTGCCGGCGTTTGGGTCGTCGAACGGTGCGCTGGTGCCGCAGCCTTCGAAGATACCGTAGTGGCGTGAGAAGTCGCCGATGAATTCGAAGTAGTCGGTAAACCGCGTGTCGTGCAGCATGTACCACGTGTTGCCGCAGACAGGGAACACCTTGCCGCGCTCGATGGCGTGATGCTTGTCGAGTTGGAATACGTCTTCGGCGTGTTCAATGCCGCCCTTGTAGACAACGGCCTGGCCGTAGTCTTCGCAGTTTGGTTCGAGTTGTTGGTCGAGTTTGAAAAGGCGGTAGGTGACAGAGTAAAATTTCGCTGCGCCGAGCTTGGCGGCAAGGACTTCATCGGTGATGCCAAGAGGGCGATCGGTGACGACGCGCGGGTCGAGAAATCCCGCTTTTTTCGCGAGATGGAGGAAGTCGTTCCAGTACAATGCGCCACCAAGGCATTCGCCGTAGAGGACGGGATCTTTGCGAACGGTGTCGTCGAGCCGACGGTCTGCATAGACGTCAGCGAAGTACATTTCACCGCCCGGTTTCAACAGGTCATAGGCGCCTTTTAAAACGGCCAACTTGTCGGTTGAGAGGTTGATGACGCAGTTGGATACGATGACGTCGAAGCTGCCGGGTTCAAGTCCAAGCTCATCGAGTTTTTCAATGTAACCGTCAAGGAAGCGCATATTCGGTTTTTCAAAGCCGAATTTCTCTGTGTGCCAGTCGACGTGCTTTCTTGCGACGGCAATTTGTTCCGCTGTCATATCGATGCCGACAACTTCGCCTTCGGGGCCGACGAGTTGCGCAAGCGCGTAGACGTCCCGTCCGGAACCGGAGCCGAGATCTAGAACGCGGGCATCTTTGAGTGTCGTTGGGACAACCAGCCCGCAGCCGTAGTATTTGGCGAGCACTTCGTCGTGGACGTTGGTCAAAAGCTGTTTGATGTAGCCTGGCATTTCTGCGGGTTCGCAACAGGCCTCGGTCTTCAGATCGGCTGAGGTTTGCAGCGTCTTGCCATAGTAATCTTTGACAACGGTGATGTTCACTGTGGCGAGCTCCGGAGCAGTTTATGCTGTGTGATTGGCCAATTTGAATAGCAACGATCTGCCAACCTCGCCGATACAACAAGGAGGCAGTGTCGCGTGATGCTCTAAGCCAATAGGTGTGGACGGCGTCACGGACAAGGCACAATAGCGTTACACGGCGCGCTCTGCACATTGTTCAACTGTAAAATGCACGGGCGGCCACGGCAGCGGGTCACGAATGGGCGGACAGGGTGTTAAGAGATGGCTGCGTTAAGGCGTGCGAAACCGGCATCAAGATCGGCCTTGAGATCGTTGATGTCCTCCAGGCCTACATGCAGACGGAGTAACTGGCCTTCGCCGTTCCATGTGGTTGCGGTGCGATACGACCTTGGGTCGGCTGGCACGATCAGGCTTTCGAACCCGCCCCAGGAATAGCCCATGCCAAAATATTGCAGATCGTCGAGCATGGCTGCGAGGGCAGTATCGGAATTTGTCTTGAGGACGATCGAAAAGAGCCCCGTAGACCCAGTAAAGTCGCGTTGCCACAGCGCATGCTGGGGATGACTTTCAAGCGCTGGATGAAGCACACGCGAGACTTCCGCGCGGGCCTCAAGCCAAAGCGCGAGATCAATTGCGGACGCTTGATGGTGTGCCAATCGGACGGTGAGCGTCCGCAAGCCGCGGGCACCAAGATAGGTTTCTTCCGCACCTGGACAGACACCGTAAAGATTGCGGGCCCGCTGGACGAGCGGTGTTGCGCGTGCTGACGTCGTGATGCTGCCGAGCAAAGCGTCGGCGTGGCCAACGAAGTATTTTGTTGCCGCCTGGATGGAGACATCGACGCCAAAGTTCAACGCCTTGAAGAAAATCGGAGTAGCCCAAGTATTATCCATCAGCAACCAGATGTCATGCGCTTTGGCTACTTTGGCGATCGCGGGGATGTCCTGCAGCTCCATGGTTTGAGAACCGGGGCTTTCGGTGAATATGAGTTTGGTTTTGGCGGTGATCAGATCTGCTATCGCGCCGCCGATGGTCGGATCGTAGTAAATCGTTGTGACACCGAGTGCTGAAAGGGCGTTGTCGCAAAATGTTCGGGTCGGCTGATAAACATTGTCGACCATCAGGATTTCGTCACCGGCCGCGACAAATGCGAGAAGTGCTGTCGTAACGGCTTGTAGTCCTGAGGCCGTTAGAAGCGTGGCATCGCCAACCTCTAATTCTGAAATTGCATCTTCCAGACCACGGACTGTCGGATTTCCATAACGTCCATACGTGTAAGGCTGGTTGAGCGTTTTGAGCGTTTTAACCGTTGGAAACAGAACCGTGGAGCCGCGATACGAAGGCTGATTAATGAAGCCATGCGTCGCAGTGGGGTCTCGTCCGGCATGAACGACGGTGGTTGCGTCGGACTTTGGTCTGTTGTGGTCGTTTTTTTTGTCCGTCATAGGTCGATATCCTTGCCGACGAGATGCTGGCCGTGTGACGGAACTTTCACCCTTGGTCAAGTCTTGACCAAATCACGAGGATTGTTGATGAGTGTGCCGCCGGAATTGGGGTCCGGGAATTT
>JAJFHI010000137.1 GCA_021775715.1 Hyphomicrobiaceae bacterium
CATCGATCGACCAGGCCCAAGTCGTCATCAATCAGTGGCTCAGGCAGTACAATCATATCCGCCCACATCAAGCTCTCGGAATGAGACCGCCAGTGCCAGAAACTCTAATAGAAATTGGCACATGATTTTGGGGCTGGACAATGCCCCGTCACCGTGAATTTCGGTTTTTTCCTTGCGGATGCGAATGACCAGACGTCCGTCGGTAGTAACTGGCATGAAGTCTAGTGCAACGTTCAGTCCGGCTTGATCTTCGTGCGTCCATGCGGCACCGATCTTGGTCCAGAAAGCTGATTTGCCTTCACCTTTGACGTGCAGCACATCGTGGGTTGGTTTGCGGTTTTGGGTTTTGTCGTTTGCCATAATGGCTTCCTCCTTTTGATTGTCGCAGACCACATCCGTTGCGGCCTGTCGGGGGTAATAAGGAGCCAACGGCTTAGAGGGACGAGACAAGGGGAGGGGGATCACCCGGCTGCAGGGCACCGAAGATGGGGACACCTCTTGGCGCGTCACTGCTGTGGCTCATACCCACCGATCAGTTCAGGCCGCGCGGGATGTTGGGATGCAGTTCAAAAGGTGCAGGGCCATTCGTGGTGACGAAATACGTTCACCAAACATCCCCCGTATTCTGCCGCCGAATAATTGAAACATCAGCCGATGCTGTCCAAACTTCCTCTGCCTAGTCCACGACTTTATAGACGGGCTGAATTTATTCGCTAGTAATGTCCGGTTTAAGAACGTTATCGGACTCAAATGCCATCTTGTCCGTCAGTTGGAAATGACCCTTAGGGTGCTAGGATGAGCACGGAGCTTGTCGCGTCATAGCACTTCCGGTTATGATCCTGCAGCGTCAAAAAAGGGCAAGGGTGCAGCAAGCTATAGCAGTCTTTTCTGTAAGTGAGACGGATGCGTAAAATCGCGATCTCTATTCTCAAAACAGAATTGGGACTTGGGTCATTTTTCGCATTGGGAATCTACGGTTCATATTACGAGTCCGTTGTTCAAAACTTATCTGAGAGCAAGTAATGCAAGAATCTCCAAACAATGGTCATCGTTCGGGAAAATGGGATCTGCCTCTGACAGTATTAGGTCTGTTTCTCACTGTTGGTGGTTTGTTGATCTCTGTGTCGCAAGTGCAGCAGGCGATGGAGGAAGCCGAAGAGAACAAAAAGCAAGCTCAAAAGTTGGCTGCCCAAACCGAAGCTCTTCAAGGTCAAGTAGCAAACTTACAGGGAGCATCCATATTTGTTGCATCTTCACGGCTGCAAAATATCGGCAAAGAGCTTGCGGACCAAGTTTATCCTGACAAATGTCTAGCAGCGGAGAACAAAAATGAGCTTGCTCGCGTTATTCGACGAGTCGCGGAACGTACTGCCATCACCGAAGAGACGCTAGCGTTTTGCAACTCTATTGATGCCAATCAAATAATTTACAAAAAGGATGGGCGATTTCTATCGGCGGTGGCTGGAAACTGCTTGATCTTGACGGCCCAAGACATTGTTGAGTCGGAGACGCTTTCAAAATTCGAAGATAAAATCCGTAGTGGGCATCAAAGAAAGAGGAGTTGCTCTGATAAAATCGCGCGAGTGCCGCAAGAGAATTTCTATGTTGCCTTGGGCTTCGATGAGCCACGCTCCAACTTTACCGTCGTTCGTTCCGGGGCTGGAGATCAGCACGACAATGGCAAAACGGTTGTGCTGCCGGACTATTCAACGAATGTTACGGCAGGAGCAGTTCTCAAGGCACGTTGGAGTGTTAACTTGAGAAAGAGTAACAAGAAAACAACGACAACTACTAGTGATGGTGATTCTATTAACCCTACAATTAGAGTTTTAAGCGCGGGTGACTGCGTAAAATTAGCAGAAGATCCCATGAAGTTGCGTAGTCAATTTTGGGTGAGTGTTGAGGTTCTGAAGAGCTGCGACATCTAGCATTGGAATGCGTCCTACTAAAGCTAGCAGAATCCAACTAGTTTGCGGAGACATCTCACCGACCGGACGCTTCAGCCAAATGCCCTCACGTCGACACAGCTCGGCAATGGAGTACTCACCCCGAGGGCCTTCCAGGACGATCCGGATCTTCTCCTCAGAAGAGAACTTCCGACGGATCTTCCGGCGGATGTCTTTCACATGTCTCTCGGCCGTCTCACGCGGCTCAGGTCTCTTTGTCATTCGTCATCCCACGTTGGATCAGGATGAGCTAGAAAACCTCCCTTAGTAAACCACCTCAATCTGTCTCATAGGCCATGACGGGGAACAATCTCAGACCACATCCGTTGCGGCCTGTCGGGGGCCTTAAGGAGCCAACGGCCGAGAAGGGGCGGGACAAGAGGAGGGGCATCACCCGGCTGCAGCATAGCGAAGACGGGGATACCTCTTGGCCCGGAACTGCCGTGGCTCATACCCACCGATCAATTCGGGCCGCTCGTGATGTTGGGATGCCGTTCAAAAGGAGAAGGGCAGGTCTATGGCGACAAACACCGTGTGCAAAACCTGAACCAAACATGCGTGAGTAACTTCATCTGACTTTGGCGCAAACTTTGTTGGAGCGGGTCAGGTTAACGTCTCACGCGGCTCAGGTCTCTTTGGCATTCGTTATCCCTCATTGGATCACGATGACCTAGAAAACCTCCTTTAGTAAAGAACCTCAGTCTGTCTCATAGGCTTTGACGGGGAACAATGTGTTGCAGACTTATTCGCTCATCGCATCGGAAATCATTTCACCAACCTCTTGATTGAGCCGCTTCAATGGATCGTTGGCCAGGTGGGCGTAGCGTGCTGTTGTCTGTGGCTGAGTATGACCAAGCAAAGCGCCGATCATCGGAAGCGAAGCGCCAGAGGCGGCAGCCATGCTGGCAAATGAGTGGCGCAGGTCGTGAATACGAACATCGTCAAGGTCGGCCAGCTTGCGAATATACCGCCAAGGCTTTTGCAAATTAACAAGATGCTGTCCTTCGACCAATCCGGGGATGACATAAGGGTTGCCTTTGAGGCGGGGGAGGGTCTCAAGCACCCGCACCGCTTTGTCACTCAAGCGAATGGCCTTTTGGCCAGTTTTTGATTCTGGCAACAACAGCAGCCCCCATTGAATATCAATGTGCTTCCACTGCAGTGTGAGAATCTCATTAAGGCGTGCACCCGTCAGGATCAGCAGCCGAATGGCCGCGACCGCGAACAAGCTCACGCTTTGATCGCGTTCCACTTGATTGAGAACAACGCCGAGCCAAGGGTTTGATTGTGCCATCCGATGGCACTACCGCATCAGCTTTGAGTCGACAGAGAGCCAAAAGTTTTCTTCCGTAGAGAGTGTTCCAACACTGGCCTTTTTTGACTGTCGTTTTCTAGCTAACCGCCCCAAAATTTTTGCGTGTTAGGAGCCAAAAATCACGACTGAAAAAGTTAGCTATAGGTTAGCTATGACTTAATCAGTTAACAGAATTAATTCATCTAAGTATTTGATTTTAATGGTGCCGCTTAGGTGACTTGAACACCTGACCCCGTCATTACGAATGACGTGCTCTACCAGCTGAGCTAAAGCGGCTTGCCCCGTCGGGGAGGGATGCCGAGGCACCCGAAGCGATCCATTACGCCGATCGCCGCGAAATTGCAAGAAGCCGTCGCGTTATTGCTTCAACAACTGACGCTGCAGAGCCAGCAAAACTTGTTACGACGTCACCCGCCGATAGGGGTTGGCCGGGTCACGTTTTACAGGCTTCTCAGCAATGCGTGTGCCAGGGTCGTCGGGCGCGGGTGGGGATTCAAAGAACCGGGCATTTTTGCCGGTGGTTCCAGCGCCGCTGTTTTGTTTGGCGGCTTCCACCGGCTTGGTGTCCTTCTGAATATCAACAATCAAAGGCGAACCTGCACCATTTCCATTGCTTTGTGCCGTTGTCTCTTGGGCGAGTCTGGGTGTTGGCTGGGCTGGCGTTGTCCGGGCACGTTCTGCAACGGGTTCAACTTGTGTGTCGACACCATCTTCTTTTGGGACGACGGACACGGTCGCAGCCGTTACATTAGCGGCCGTTGCGAATTTATTTTTGGTCTTAGGTGCGTCGGCGGTCGACGCGACGGATTCTGTTTTTGCAGCTGTGTCAGATGCCGGAGGGGTCGCCGCTGGTTTTTCTGTTTTTGCTGGTGCATTGGTATTGGTTGGATTTGTTGTCGTCGCCGTTGTGTTCGTGGTCGTGGCCGGAATTTCGAGTGCTTCGATGGTTTTTCCGGTTGCGCCGAGGGCCACGAACTCTTCGAGCTTTTGCATCAGCATGTCGTTGTCGGATTTTTCCGGGGCATCGACCGGGACGCGCCATTGGAAGGCGTCAAGCGCACCGGTGACGGGAGAAATCGGCGCCCAAGAATTGGAAACCACACCGTCAGCCGTCCAGGCCGGGTCGCGCGGTGCCGTGACAGCACGGGCCAGCCATTCTCTGACGGCACCTGTGTTGCCCGTGTCTTCGCTTTCAATGCGCGCCATCAACGTGCAAACGCGTTGCGTCAGACGGTCGTCGAGTAGTGGTTTCAGCGCGTTGCGGGCTTCGTCAAATGCACGGGCCTCGATAGCAGCTGTTGCAACGGCGATCGGAGCCTCAAGTGAATACGGATTACCAGCGGTGAGTCTCTTGACCCGCTCAAGACGGTCGCGCGGGCTGTCGCCGAGACGGGCGTAAGCGTAGGCGGTCGCGAGGTCTGGATGAGGTGACTTGCTCCAGGTCTTGCCGATAATTTTGGTCGCTTTCGGCGTGCTGCCGCGGGCGGCGAGAATACGTCCGGCGATGGCTCCTGCCGGCACCAGATCCGGTGCCAGGCCATGGGCTTCTGTTGCCAACCGCAGGGCTTTCGCCTGATCACCTTCTTCCAAGGCCTGAGCTTGGGCCGTCAACAAAACAGCGCGGCGGCGGTTGGCAGTTGCTTTTTCGATGTGACCATTTTTACGAGCGATCGCCACGGTCTCAAGCGCCCCGGCCCAGTCGCTGGATTTGCATTGTAATGAAAACAGCGCGTCAACGGCCCAGCCGAGTTTCGGGTTGAGTGTAACAGCGCGTTCGGCGAAGTGGCGCGCGGCGACGACCTCTTTCTCGCGCTCGGCTTCGAGGTAGAGGCCGCGTAGGCCGAGCTGTTCGGTGTCAGGCGTCGCCAACATGGCTTCGAAGATGCGGCGTGATGTTGCTTTATCGCCCGAGAGTTGCGCTGCCTGGGCACGCAGCAGGTGTGTCATCGGTTCGTTTGGCAGGCTGCGGCGGGCCTGCAAAGCATAGCGCGTGGCTGCGGCCTGATCACCAGCCCCAATTGCGATCATGCCCGTTGACAGTGCTTCCATACCCTTGGTCTGACGGCGACGGTTGACGAAGTTGCCAACGGCTGCTGGCGTCGAAAAGATCGAGCTCATCAGCGACCAAAGGAACATCAAGGAGGCCAATGCGATCGCTCCGACAATGACGGCACCAAAGACCGTCGTCTCGATCACGCGGTCTTCCCAATTGATGATGATTTCCCCCGGCCTGTCAGCCAGCCACGAGAAGCCCGCTGCCACTGCGACAACCACCAGAAGAAACAGGATGATACGAAACATGGGTTGCTTACCTTTTACTCGAACGCTGCTGCTTACTCAGAC
>JAJFHI010000138.1 GCA_021775715.1 Hyphomicrobiaceae bacterium
GCGTTGGTGTGGAGTGGAACTGGAACGGCCGCGATTGCCGGTTCTGCCAGAATGCGCCCAGCTGCATCGCCAAGTGCAACACGTTCGGGTGCTGTCACAGTCGTGATACGTTCGCGCAGTAAATCAATCGCCACGTCATGACGCATGCGGTCAGTATCATGGAGGAAGCAATCGTCGAGAAGTTTTTTGGTCATTATTTCGGTCGGGCGCGCCGGATGATCGGAGTTTTCGTTGTGTTGGGTCAGTTTAACTTGTTCCATAGCGTCAGGCACAACTTATTGCCGCCGAGCCCAACTTGGGTCAGTCAAGAGACCTTTTACTTGAGGTGCAATAAAATCGTGGATGACTTGAACATCCGCCGAAAAGAATAGAAATCGGTTCGTTGACGCCTGTTGTTAGGTCTGTTTCCTAAAGACTTTGCAACAGAACAAAGATTCCGACTCCCACCGCTGGACCAGCTAACGTGGCTAGCACCATCATCAAGACTGACTTTGCAACCATAACTCGTACCCCGACAAACATCACGCTACGTGCAGACTGAATTGAACGCCGAATTCAATTATCAAGATGCACTTTGATAAACCACCTGCGCTTGCCCTTCTGCGCCGCGGTTAGAAATCAGTATAGCATCTAAAAAAAAAATTCCGAGACGGGAATTTACAATCAGTGGGAATTGTGATCTCGCACGTGCGAATGTTTTTAAGGGTTCTTTTTTGTCTTTTCTGACAGTCGAAGCTACCAATCTAATGCATTGAATTAATTCCGTTTTTCAAACCTTGACTGAATGCCAATATGCGGCTGTTTGATAGGAAATGTGCTTGTTTTCGCGACCGAAAGGCAAGCGGGATAAATCATTTTCTAATTGCGCATGCAATTTTGCAACGAGGTTTTTCGTTTTTTCGGGATGGGAAGACGCCTATTAGCCCTTGTCAAAAAGCGAAGGCTGATTTTCGTCCTGACCCCTGGTTTCGACAGCAAGTTGCTCAATACGATCGAACGGCACCTGCTCGGCCAAAATCAGTGACCGCTGTGCCTTCATTGAGCGCACCAAACCTTCCTGTACCAGGTGGAATTCACCAACGGTCTGGCTCGGTAGCACAGCTGCCGGATCAAGCCCGCTCTCGCTTTGAAAGGCGGCTTTAAGCTTGCGGAGTGCGGTATCTTCGCGAACCCGGCCAATAAACCAGCTCGTGATCTGATCGCGGCTCTTGTAATCGAGGTCGCCGGGCGATTGCGTCGCGAGCATCAGGCCAAGACCAGCGGAGCGGGCCCGTTTTAGCAAGCTTTGCAATGGCTCGGCGGTCGCCGGTTTGGCGTTCGCCGGAATATAGAGGTCGGCCTCGTCGAACATCACGACGGCTTGGAGTTCATCGTTCGGGTTGCGTTGACAGAATCGGAGCGCTTCCGACAGGAACTGGGCAACCCAGAAAAGGATGTTTTCATTGTCACCGAGGAAGCCGGTGTAGATGACGGAAAGGCGCGTTTTACCTTCCTTTGCAAACGGCCCAAGGCCCAAGAGCGACTCCAGGCTCATTGGTTCGCCGCCACCTTCGAACAGGGACGAGTTGCGGTGGCGCAGGCTGTCAAGTTGGGCGACAAGGTCGCGTCGCAGTTTGCCTGACGGGTCCAGACGCTGAGTAAGTTCTGTCAGCTCGTCATCTTCTTCTTCGAGAAGATGGATTAGGTCATCGAGAGCCACTTCGGTCGAGAAGCGAGAGCCGAGAATTTTCAATGCAACGGACAGCGTTCCCGATTGTTTTTGGTGTGTCGCCGAATTTTTCAGGTGCAACATGTCGCCAAGCGCTGCTGCCGACAGGTTGGCAAGCAACTGCTGCTCGTGCTCGGGCAGCTCGCTGATACCGTTTGGCAAAAGCGTAATCGAAATAGGACGGCCAGATGAACGGCCGGGCGTGTAGACAGCAACGTCGATGGCTTCGGCCAACTGTTGGCGTTGCTCGTGGCGTTCGTCACCGTCATCAAGGTCCTGACGCCAGACATCGGGATTGGCGTAACTGCAAAGGTCACCCTTGCGGTCGATCAGGATCGCAGGAATGCCGCGCTCGAGGAACTGCTCGATTAGCGTTAGGGCAAGTGTTGTTTTACCGGAGCCCGAGCCACCCAGGACGGCTGCGTGGCGCTTCATGACGCTGGTTGTCATGTGGATCGGACGCGCCGCTGTTGTCAGCTCACGGCCAGCATAGATAGCGTCTGCGTCATTAACATCGTAATCTTCGAGTAGGTCAGCAAGCGGCACATCTTCTACGGCCTCAGCATCAGCGTTTGCCGCATGGTCGAAGAGGTCTCCTCCTGGCGGTGTCGTGTCATAACCTTGAGCTGCAAGAGCATCGGCATAAGCGCCGTTGCCGTTGGTTGCGGTCGTTGTTCCATTGTCGCGGCGCGGACGTACAACACCAGCGGGGCGCGGCAATTCCATGCCGAGGAGATCGAGGCGCAAAAGCTGGATGATAGGCATAAGGTTCGACAACAGCTTTGCCGTGGCAAACCAGTCTTTGAAACCGGGGTCAATCTTGTGGTGCGTATGGAATTCGCGCACGGTCATCATCTTTTCCCACTCGAGTGCGGGCACCAGAATGGAACGGCCGCCACCGTCGCGGAATTTGCGGAATGCCTGAGCTGTCTGGTTTTTGCGATTGGGTGGGAAGTCGCTGGCGCGCAGCATGAAGCAGCTTTTGCCGCCCATAGATTCGAGCACTTTATCAAGCTGGCGCTTGAGCCCGCCGCCTTGCGTTGGTCGGTTGCACAAGAAAACGCGCGATTGTGATTCAAAGCCCGATTTATGGGTGACGGTGACATCAAATGCCGGCAGGTCTTCGTGCAGCTCAAGGCGCTCGACTTGCAGCTCGACGTCTCGCGCCCACTCTTTGCGTGCAAGTTTCAAGGCATCGGAAATGATGTCGATCATCTCGATGTCGTCTTCCGGGATTTCCGCCTCAGAGGCGCTCTGGAAACGCTCCCACATATCACGGAAGTCAACGCCTCCGCTATTGCCCGCATCGTTGCTGTCAACGTCGGCATCTTTGCCCACCGTTGGGGCGTCATCGCCGTCCCAGCCAAGGGCTGCTGCAAGTGTGGAGATGAAGCCGGGATTGATGTCTGGGACCACTTCGCTCGATGCGCCTTGCCGCAAGCGTGCACGCAACCTGTTTTGTGCGTGCTCCAGCAGGCGGCGCGTGGACAGCCCACCAAATTCTTCAAAGAACTGTGGGCCAAACAGCGTCGTCGGATCCGGCAGTTCGCCACCGTTCATATGTCCGTCGCGGCAGTGTTGCAGTCGTTTTGCGATTATCAAACGTGCTTCTTCCGGCGTGCGGCTTTCAAGCAGCGCCACAGGGCCAGATTTTTCAATGCGGTCGACGTAAGATTGCGTCAGCACGTTGCGAACTTCGCCGTAGAAGTCTTCCAGGCAGGCGATGATGACAACGGCATTCGGCGCACAGTTGGCGAGCTGAATCAGGTCACGGGCGGCACGTTGAAATCGGTCTTCGGCATCGTCAAAAAAGCGCAGGTCTTCCACCTGATCGATACAGAAGACCAGCGCCGCGCGATCGATCGTCCAGATGATCCGGCACAGGGCAGCGATAATCTCAAAAGCGCGTTTCTCGCCCTCATTCGGGTCTAGAGCTGCGACCGCAACGTGCGCCAATTGGGTCAGAGGTCGGCCTTGAAGGTACTGGCGAACACGGTGATCAACACTCGGGTCACGTCGTTGCAGATACAGCAGCGCGCGAACCACGTTGATGTCGAGGTCTTGTTCGGCAAATTTCGGGCTGGCGACAATCTCATCGGCCAATTGCAGAACGATCTTGGCAAGCTCGACACTGTCGAGGTCTGCGTCACGCAGCCTACCTAATGCATCTTTCGAGAGTAGATCTGAGCCATCGACCAACTGCATGGTGAGGCGTGACAGAGCCGTTTCGTGACCCCCATCCGGGTCATATGGCTTCTCCAGCGAATGGATCAAACGGCGGAGATAATAGTCGGCGTAGCTTGAGACATCCGGTGTCATCTGCGCATAGCCGAAATAAGCGTTGCGGTCGCGATGCGCGCTTGTTCTCAGCGCCCGGATCAGGTGCGTTTTGCCGGCACCCGACTGGCCATGGAACAACAAGATGCGCGCCTGAGTTTCAGCGCCCCGTCCGGCGTTAATTGTCGCGAGCGTGTCGTTGAATTTAGCCCGCGCCTGGGCATGAACTTCGGCAACGTCGACAGGGTCGGCGCGCCAGACATCATCTTCCCAGGTAATGGAATGCTCAAAGGCATCGGACAGGTCATCAGACACGTGGTCACTTGTAAGCCCGTTGGCGAGCTCACCAGACACACCGCCTGATTGTTGAACCGTGTCGACATCCTGCTGCTGCATTACACCCTGATCCCTTGTGCCATCATCAGGCATTTATCTAGCCTCCTCTGAAATACGAATGAGGTGCCAGACTGTATTTTTGTAGGTGATCGCCGAGGCTTCGATTTCGGCGATGTTATTTTTGTTTTTCAAATCAGCGTTCGCGAGCACAACATGGCCGGCGCGATGGGCTTCAGCGAGCATGCACTTAAACTCAATCTCGGAAATTCCCCACGACGTATGAGAATTGCGAATCGCCTGCCACACATGAGAAATAAACGCCTTCTGATTCCCTGGCCAGCCCTCAGCGTGACGACGTGCGGCTTCATGGACACAGTGCGCAAAACGCGCAAGGTCAGGGCGCTCATCGGTTGCGGACTTTAATTCGTTTTTTTCTTTATTTTTCGGTGTCTTTTTGGGTGTGGCCACAGGTAAAGTTTCTTTTATTTTTTCGGCATTTTTGGGGCTGTCGTGTGGTGTGAGTGCCGCGGTTGCGTAGCGGCGTAAAATTGCTGACTGGAGGGAGTCATAATCCGATTGCCGCGCGTCGACTGTTTCGGCTGCAAGTCCGGCGATCAATTTCGCGTCCGAACCAAATTCGCGGGGGCGTTGTGACAGTTGACCTGCAAGTGCGCGACCGGCTTTTGCTGAGAAGTTATTGCCGGTTGTGAGGCCAGTTTTGATTTTGTTTCCGAACGCACGACCAAGTGCGATGACCGCCAATGCGGCGCGCAAATTTTCGGCGGATTGATTGCCGTCAAGTGGCAGATCGAAAACGGGTTGGACAATGAGTGCGCGCAGTCCGTCAGGCTTTTTCAATGCCCTTAAGTTGGTCGGGCTGAGCTCCGATAATCCGAGTGCTTTTGCAATTAAAAACGTGTCGCGTTGTTCGGCCCAAGTCAGCGTTTTGCCGTCCTGCTCTTTGCCAAGAAATCGATTAATTGCGCGATCACCATCAATCGTCGCCGTGTATCGCGATCGCATGTTATCTATAAGCCCGGCATCAACCAGGTCCGCCAGCTCGGTTTCGGCGCGTGTACGCCATTCGCCGGGTGATAGCTTGTGGTCCGTCAGCCGGCCAATATCGCGCAGGATTTCAGCACGCGTTGCTCCGCGTTCTGTCGCAACGCGCGCCAGGATAAGAGCCGGCAACGGGGGCA